>CAIRND010000406.1 GCA_903879825.1 uncultured Geobacteraceae bacterium | reverse complement strand
TTCTGATCTGGATGACTGATAACGCTCTTAAAGTTCCGGTCAAGATTGTCGCATCAGTCGCCCATGGCACGGTAACACTTGAACTTCTCTCCGCTGAAGCAACTCCTCAAGAAGCCGAAACGACGAAAATCAAGTGATAAAAAACGTTTTTCATCGTATAGTCCCGCACGCAGAAAATCCTGTGCAACACAATGAAGCTAAAAACGGCTATTGGATCCACGAAAGGCACGAAAACACACGAAAATTTAAAGCACTACAGAAGTAAACGTATTAACCAAACAGGTTATGCCGCATTATTGTGTATTTTGCTGATTTTGTTAGTGTATTTCGTGTCTTTCGTGGACAACTGCTTTTTCCAGAATGAAGCTGATATTTTTCAAGAACAAAAGGATGTGTAGATGTTGATGCAAGCGGTAATATGGATGAATCTGGCCCTGGTGTTCTACTCATGGGCGGTATTCAGTGGACGAAAGCAGGGATTGCATCGGAAACACCTGATCATTTTCGGAATAGGCCTGCTATGCGACTATCTCGGCACCCGCCAGATGAACCTGTTTGCCCTGGCCTACGGCAAAGCTCCTGAGTGGCATAACATCACCGGCATCGCTTCTTTAAGTGGAATGGCCTTCCATTTCACGCTGGCACTGGTCGCCTCTCTCGCTCACAAGACCGAAGCAATCAACCGCGTTTTTCATCGCGTCAGCCTGAGCATCTACACCTGCTGGCTGATCGCCTTTTTCAGCGGTGCCATCTCCGGCATGATGCGCATGCGACACTAACAACATCTGCAGCTTTAAAACATGAACAGCCGGAGGATATTATTCCCCCGGCTGTTCTTATTTCTACCGCAACTCTGCCCTGCGTACCTATATTTTTAAATCAATCGTTCTTAAAGAGAAACCATTGGGGTCAACCAGAACCATTCCACCCGATCAATCACGTTAACCTGACAAAGCACCTTCAAACATCCACAGACTCATGGATGTATTCTTCACGTACCCATAAGATTTCCGATTTGAGAAAATCCGACTATCCGCAAACCACTACTGCGATCCTGTTGTTCACTGCCACCGTACACAACGACACCGGGGGTTGCTTTTGGATTAAGTGAACGATAATACTCTATGCCCTTCAAGGCATCCCGTTGGACCGTCGCCCCTGACTTGATCTCTATCGGGATAATATCATCAGCAGACTCATGTAACAAATCGACCTCATGTCCCGCATTATCCCGCCAGTAATATAATCTCGGTTCACGCACACGGTTCAGGCGCTGCTTCATTAACTCAGTCACGACAAAAGTTTCAAAAAGAGCTCCTACAAGCGGATGACTTGCAACCTGTTCAGACCGTTCAATTCCTAATAGATGACACGCAAGCCCCACGTCCCAGAAGTAAAGCTTTGGCGCTTTGATCAAGCGTTTATTGAGATTATTGAAGTGTGGCTGTAGCAGGGTAATGATAAAACTGGCTTCTAGTAGCGACAGCCAAGCGCGGGCAGTGTTGTGGTTAATACCTGCATCGGTGGCAAGGGAACTGGCGTTCAAAATCTGCCCCGTCCGTCCAGCACACAGCCTCAGGAAGCGCGAGAAGGCCGTTAAATCCTTGATTGCCATTATTTCCCGCACATCTCGTTCCACGTACGTGGTGATATAAAATGAGAGTGCTTCGACAGGATCAAGATTATCGGCATAGATGCGAGGATAGAAACCGGTAAATAGGAGCTGCGGAATATCTGAAGGAGTACCAACGAATGCATCACGTTCTGAGAGACTGAACGGAAGTAGCTTAAGGATTGCCGTTCGGCCAGCAAGGGATTGTGACACCGATTCCATCAGCAGCAACTGGTGACTGCCGGTGAGAATGTATGTGCCTTTTAGCTCCGGCCTGGCATCCACTCTCACCTGGATTTCGGATAACAGGCTCGGTACTCGCTGGATTTCGTCCAGTATAGCCCCTTCCTTTGCGTGGGTATTAAGGAACCCGACCGGGTCGGTCAGGGCAAAATCCCGCAACGAGAGCTTCTCAAGGGACACGTATGGCTTGTCTGGAAAAGCCATCTTTGTGAGAGTGCTCTTTCCGGATTGCCGTGGGCCAACAATTGTGACTACCGGGTATTGTTGGCTCAAGCGGATAAGGTCAGCTTGTATGGTACGTTGGATCAGCATGGGAGGAGTGTTAACATAGATTTATACTGATTGTCAATCTAAACAGAAATGTGTACGAGACCGGCGAATACAATTCGCCGGTCTCGCCCCTCATCGTCCTTATCAATAACTCTTTAAAGCATCAGTGGTAAAATGCATCGGCATATCGGAAGCGGCGAAATCGAATTTATCGCCGTGATCTTTCATCATCAATTTGAACGCACTGAGCATGTATCTCCGTTTGAATCCGTCATCCAGAGCAACGATTTCCTGTGCTTTATTACTGTAAAATTTCATATAACACATGCCGAGCGCTTTGGTTATTTCATCCATACTCATCGCAACAGGTTCGATAATCGGTGTCACCAGATTGTATTTTGAGTAATCCCACACCCTGATGCGGTCCTTCATTTCAGCGTGTATCGGTGTGAACGGCATGGGGGTAACGACAGGAAATACCGCGATGTCCGGGTTAAGATAGATAGCGGAGTCAATATTATTCTGGATGGATTCCCAAGTTTCGTTTGGAAAGCCGATCATGAACGATGCTTCCGTAATGATGCCCGCCTCACGGCACAGGTCTAATGCCTGTTTGTTCTGCTCAAAATCGGTGCCTTTATTGAGGCTGTTCAAGGTATCCTTATCGGCGCTTTCTGCACCGATGTAAATATGGATGATTCCGGCGTCCCGATATTTGTGCAGGATAGCCGCATCCCTGATGATATCTTCAACTCTGGTTTCGATGAGCAGATGGACTCCAAAGTTCCGCTCAATCAGCAGGTCAAGAAACAGTTCCCAGCGATCCTGCTGTTTCGTTGGATAGGCGTCAATCAAGGTAAAAAACTTGATATCGTAGGTCTTAATCAGATAGTCCATTTCTTCGATGACATTTTCCGGTTTACGACAGCGCCAGTCTTCGCGCCAGAACATCCGCTGACTACAAAAGGCACAAGCCATATCACACCCACGGGAGGTCAGTATGGAAGCCATCCGGCCGGTCGGGGCGACACGATATTGGTAGTCATCCCAATCAAGCAGGTGCCATGCCGGGGACAGAGAATCCAACTCCACTATATGAGCCTGATTTTCGTTTGAGACAACCTCGGTACCATTCAGATATGCAATTCCCTTTACCTCTTTCCCTTTACCTTCAGGAATAGCAGCAAGCAACTGCTTCAACGTCTGCTCCGGCTCCCCCTTCAAAATATAATCGACGTGGTTTTTATCGTCTTCGAGGATTTCATTGAACATGAATGTAGGATGAGGGCCACCCAGCAAAGTAACAATGGCCGGATTCACCTCTTTGGCAACATCAAGAATTTTAAGAGCATCAGGAACCGTAGCGGTGCTGATGGCACCGGTAACCGGGAGATAATCCAGAGTCATGACGTAATCAGGCTGAAACTGTTCTATTTCCCGTCTGATATCTTCAAAGTTAAGGTTTTTGTTCATGGCATCGAATATCTTGGCTTCATGCCCTGATTCAAGAGCAGCTCCGGCGAGATAGGCAAGGTGGAGCGGTGGCCAGTTGCCGACAACCTGGACTCCCCAGCAGTGATACGGGGCTGTAATAAAAATTATCTTACTCATTCATTTCTCCTCTATGTGATTGGTATCTGTTTCAAAAAATTAAAGCCCGGAAAAATCAGGCTGCACTGTAGCAGGGAAACGCTTAATGGTCATGTAAAGATTTGGTAAAGAATATCCGAAAGAGCCGCTGACGTTTTCCCCATCCCTCATCAGCACCTATAACTACCCCGGCAGTACAAACCATACGCGGGTGCCGTTTTCGCCACTTTCCGCACCCACCGTACCGCCGTGCGCCTCAATCAGCTCCTTGACAATTGACAAACCGATACCAGCCCCGCCCACATCCCGGGAACGCGACCTATCCGTCCTGAAAAACCGCTCAAACAGGAACGGAATATCCTTTTCAGCGACAACGGTGCCGCTGTTGCTGAAAATAGTTTTTACGCCGTCTGCGGTACGCTGCGTCGAAATAGTGACGGTGCCCCGCTGCGGGGTATACTTCCAGGCGTTGTCGACAAGGTTGCGGATCGCCTGCAGGAGCTTGTCCCGATCTGCTGTTACCAGCTCGCTGTCCAGATCGAGTTGCCACTGTACTTCAAGCTCCTTCTCATGAAAGTTGGGTCGATAAAGTTCCATGATCTGACGGAGTAGTTCGTGGAGGGAAAGGTCCTGACAATCGAGGAACGCTTTTGCGGCATCCGCTCTCGCCAGCTGTTGGAGATCTTCGACCAGATTTACGAGCCGCAAAACCTCCTGCTCCAGCATCTGGAAAGTTTCCCGCGTTGGTTCTATGACAGAGTCACTCAAACCCTCCAGGTAGCCACGCAGGTTGGTCAGCGGCGTACGCAGTTCATGAGAGATGTCTGCAACCATGTTCTTACGCAGCCGTTCAACCATTTCCAGATTGTCTGCCATATGATTAAAGGCATCGGCAAGTTGGCCACCCTCATAGCGGGACAACACGTTAACTCTTTCGGAATAATTACCATCGGCAACTTTTTTGGTGATGGCGGTGATCTGTAACAGGGGACGTAACACCCAACTGGTCAAGAGATACGTAAAGAGCAGGCTGAAAATTAGAGCAACAAAAACGCCCCAGAACATGTGGTGGTGGATAGCTTCAAGAAACCTGGCATGCGCATCAACCGGAGCGACATGAAAACGCTCTACCAGCTCCCCGTAATACTCAGCAGACTGCTGGTCGACAGCTTGCCAGACAACCAGCGAGAAGATAGCGAAGATAGGGACGATATGGCCAATCAATAACTTCCAGAGCAGGCGCTGCCTCATAGGATCTCCTGATCTCCGTTCTCGTCATTAAACCGGTAACCATAGCCCCGTACTGTCAGGATAAATCGGGGCCTGGTGGTATCATCCTCGATCTTTTGTCGGAGTTTCCCGATATGAACGTCAATAACCCGATCGATGACCACTTCTCCATGGCTGTAGCAATGTTCCAGAAGTTCCTCCCGGGAAAAGGCCTTCCCCGGTGAAACCATCAACGCCTGCAAAATTTTGTACTCCGACGCGGTCAGGGCAACGGGACGACCGTTGCGAGTAACGTAGTGCTTCTCCAGGTCTAGCACGAGCCCATTGAAGGCGATGACCGCCACGTGCCGGGTAGATGCCGGACGACTGCGGCGTAATATAGCCTTCACCCTCTCCACCAGTTCACGGGGGCTGAACGGTTTTACCACGTAATCATCAGCACCCATCGCAAGGCCGGCAACACGATCAGCCTCCTCTTCCCGCGCCGTGAGCATAAGGACCGGGACATCGGAAGTTTCTCGCAATGTCCGGCAAATATCCCAGCCGTCCCTGTTCGGCAACATCATGTCGAGAATCACGAAAATTGGATTGCATTCGCCAGCGACCTGTATCGCCTGCCCACCATCGTGAACAACCACAGCCACAAACCCCTCTCGTTCAAGGTATGTTGCAACCAGAGCGGCGGTATTACGGTCGTCTTCTACGATCAGTACCGTTCCCAGATTGACAATGGATGGGGACATGTTTTTCTCCAAAACCTGATCGGGAGTTTCAAGACATGATAAAACGGGAAAATCCACCCTCACCCTCTACCTGTTACGTCCATGGGAAGCCCTAAACGCCGCCAGGCGGACATATGGCCGGTAAGAAGTGTGACGTTGCGATAGCCGAGGAGACCTAATAGCGCTTTGCCCATTACGGCACGAGGACCAAGTTCGCACAGTACGACAAGTTCGGTGTGCTTATCCTGAGGGAGCGCG
>CAIRND010000405.1 GCA_903879825.1 uncultured Geobacteraceae bacterium | reverse complement strand
GCCCGTGGTGAAAAACTTAAAGCGCCGTTAGCCGTGGTACTCAAGAGTCATTCGAAGGAGCTCGTTCTGGGCACTTTCATCATGTTAGCCACCTACGTTCTCTTCTACTTGATGACCACTTGGGTACTCTCCTACGCCATCGGCAGGACGGAACTCGGCTTTTTGGGGATCGGTTACCGCAGTTTTCTGGTGCTCCAGCTTGTTTCAGTACTGTTTTTTGCCGCGATGATTCCGGTGGCCGGCTGGCTTGCTGACCGCTACGGTCGTCGCAGCGTGCTGATGGTTGTCACTGGTGCCATAATGATATTCGGTCTGACGTTCGATCTCTTCCTCAATCCCCGGGTCATGGGAACCGGTGCGCACGCAAACATGGGGCTGATGCTGCTGTTTCTCTGTATCGGCATGACATTGATGGGGTTGACGTTCGGCCCGATGTCGGCAATCCTCCCCGAACTGTTTCCTACCAATGTCCGCTACACCGGTTCCGGCATCGCCTACAATGTGTCATCAATTCTCGGCGCTGCCCTGACTCCGTTTGCCGCCGTCTGGCTTGCGAAAAACCATGGAGTCAGCTCAGTCGGAATGTATCTGTCAGCTCTTTCAGTATTGACCTTCCTGGCACTATGGTTATCGAAGGAAACCAGACATGCCAGCCTTGATACTGCGGAGGTTGAAAGTGCGACGGCAGCTATTGAAATCACATCTCCATAGAAGAAGCCCGTATCGGCTCCCGTTGCTACCGTTTTTCCTCAAGCAGGCTTTGCAATTGCGCAATTTCCGTGCGCAACTCCGCCTCCAACGCCTTAGTCGTGGTAATGTTTGAAAAGGTAATAACGACTCCGGCGATTACATTTTCCATGGTGCGATAGGGCATAATGCGTACCGAAAACCAGCGCTTATCACTGGTGGCGATCTGCCGCTCAGAGAAAGCCAGCGTCCGCAGTACTTCTGACGCTTCTTCAGTCATGTCCGGGTAAATCAGGTCACTAACGATATCAGAAAGGGGGCGCCCCACATCGGTTGGGATCAGCTTGAAGAGTTTGTCCGCCCCGGTGGTGAAACGTCTGACATGGAGATTGTTATCAAGGAATACGGTGACTATTTCCGTGCTGTTGAGCAGGTTCCTCATGTCGTCGTTTACCCGTGAAAACTCATTCATTTTGGCTTGTTGTTCGGCGTTCACCGTCTGCAGCTCTTCGTTTAAAGACTGCATTTCTTCTCTCGAGGTCGTCAATTCTTCGTTGGTAGATTGCAGCTCTTCGTTGGTGGACTGCAACTCTTCGTTGGTGGAAGTAAGCTCTTCCTGCGACGATTGCATCTCCTCACGGGTTGACTGTAGCTCTTCGCGGATCTGCATGAGTTCCTGCTCAAGTTCGTCCACAGAGGCGTTGCCGGAGGAAATATTTTTGCCGTGAGCTGATGCAGGCCTTTCCAGAGGGACGGTCACATCGGTAAATATGATCATCACCATGCCCCGCAGTGCTTCAGGTTCCGTAATAGATTGAACGGTGATATCAACGGCTTGTGTATCGGAGTTTCCCCCCTTTAGCCCTTTTATTGTTACCGCCTCTTTCTGGCGGAGCGCCTTCTGGAAAGCGCTTCCCAGATCAAAGCGGAGCCCTTCTCGAGCCATTGCAAAAATATTCCAGTTAGCCTTGCCAGCTGCCGGTTCAAGGTATTTGCCGGTCCGTCCACTGATATAGACGATGTCTCCCTTGTTGCTGGTCAGAACGGCCGGCGGGGAAAAATGCTGGAGAAGTAACTGGTCTGCAAGCGACTGAAGATTTACGGCAGGTTTCAACATCGGTAACTCCTGTGGAACTCCCGACGGTGCGGGGATAAAAGAGGCAGGAAACGCAATCGGTTGTGTTGGAATGGCCGATTCACGCCGCTTGAAAATTCTTGATTTGATACAAAGCGGCGCAAAGAAATCTGTGTAGGAATTGACGGATTCCGAACTACCCAACAATAGAATACCACCCGGATTCAGGCTGTAGTGAAAGAGCGGCAGCAGTTTTTTCTGCAGTTCCGGCGTCAGATAGATCAAAAGATTACGGCAGATGAGGATGTGCAACTTGGTAAAGGGGGGATGCATGATGATGTTCTGTGTGGCGAAAGTAACCATCTCCCGGATTTCTTTGCAGACCCGGTAGCTGTTGTCTTCTTTGATGAAAAACCGCCGCAATCGCTCGGGAGATATGTCTGCCGCTATTTTAGCGGGATAAACCGCGCGACGGGCACTGTCGATGCCGTCCTGATCAAGATCTGTTGCAAAAATCTGCAGCGTGAAGTTCGCGGTGGGCTTGGCTTGTTCCAGTGCTTCTTTGAAGGAAATAGCCAGCGAATATGCTTCTTCGCCGGTGGAACATCCTGCCGACCAGGCGCGCAGGCAGCCGCCATTCGGGTGAGCTGCCAGAAGAGCTGGGATGGCCTCAGACCGCATTTGTTCCCATACCTCGGGATCGCGAAAAAAACTGGTCACCCCGATAAGCAGCTCTTTAAAAAGCAGTTCGATCTCCTGGGGATTCTCCTGCAGATAGCGGACATAAGAGGCTATTTTATCGACCTGATGAATACTCATGCGCCGTTCGATCCGTCGATACACGGTATTCTTTTTGTACAATGAAAAGTCGTGGCCGGTTTTAGCCCGCAACAGAATAAGTACCTTATCCAGAGCGCTTTGCTCCTTTTCTTTTAACGACATCTCGGTGACGGTTATGATGCTTTGGTTGAGATAGGCGATGATCTGTGCAGGCAGCTCTTCTGCCGGGGCGGTAATGTCTGCCAGTCCGGCACGTATGGCGCTTCTCGGCATGCTGTCGAACTTGGCTGAGGTGGGTTCCTGTACGAAACAGGTTCCACCTTTTTCCTTAATGGCTTTGAGGCCAATCGTGCCGTCCGAACCCATGCCTGAGAGGATAATGCCGATGCTCCGTTCCCGTCGGTCTTCAGCCAGGGAGCAAAAAAAGAAATCAATCGGGAGACGCAGGCCTCGGGCCGCCGTTGGCTCAAACAGGT
>CAIRND010000404.1 GCA_903879825.1 uncultured Geobacteraceae bacterium | reverse complement strand
GCATGAGGGATATTGATGCATTTTTTTAATGCTAGAAACTTTGCAACTTCCCACTTCTAAAATGTGTGTCGCCGTCTTTTTTCTGATTTCATTCTCTTTTTATTTGTCTCGTGTCAAGGGCTGACCCCTTCAGCTCTTTCCCAAGTTTGCAGTCCTGACCCTGACCCTGACCGCACCTGCTGCTTCGCATTACCGCGAAGAATGACATGATAGACCGCACCAGGATTATGTAATCGTGGTTTTCTGGGCATACGGCAATCCTATCTCAAGTTTGCAAGTTTGCAATCCTGACCCCATCTGGCTCCCTGACCCCATCTGGCTCCTTTTCTTCTGCCAAAACTTCAGCTGCTTCAATTTCTGCAATAGCATATTGCGCAGGGTAATTATTGTGAGGGCAAGCGCTACTTTTTTAATAGTTGCCATTGTCCCGGGTTTATGTTCAGCATTTCTTGTCTCAAGGGTTGACCGTTTCGAAAATAGTCTTGCTTTCAATACTCTTAATCGCACAATATTCCATCCCCGATTTGTCAATTAACTCAGTAATCTTTGTTGATACCCTGAAAATTCTATCATAAAGTTCCACATGTCCTTTTACTCTTCCACTATCAACAATTATTTCTATGTCACCAATGCTGCGTTTCTTGTCAAGATGGTATAACGCGACTTTCTTGTCGTCGGTTACATTTAACGCATATGTTCCATCGTATTCGAATCCCATGCTCTTTATTTTGCTGAGAAGAATATATCTTACGTCAATATGGTTAAGAAAGTGATTGTCAATATATTTGCTTAGAAATTGTAATTCGCCTTCGCTGTCAATAACAAATAGTCTACAGACGGATGCCCCTGTACACATTACTCCGCGTAGCAGTTGCATTAAATTTAAAGAAAAATCACTGCCGTCATCCCAGCTTTGAGGATTCATTCTGCTTAAGGCCTTGAATGAAACATCTGTTTCTTTAATCATTTTTTTCCAAATTTCATGAAATTTATCTTTTCCAAATTTAAACGTACCGAAATGTGTTAACTCAAGCGTCATATTTGTCATGTTTACTTGATTTGCTAAGTTGCTGATTACTTTGTTTAAATCAGTAACAATGTTTTCAAGACTTACCATAAGTTCTTTTTGGTTTTTATCTTCTATTTTAGATTGGAGGGTTATTTTTTGATCAATGTGTAAGAAGTAAAGAAGGGCTAAAATAATTAATGCGAGTATAACGACTACAGCTAAAAACATGACTTCACTTTTTAGTGTTTGTGTTCGAACGGCTATGACCGTGGTGCAGGCGAGGACTACACTAAATATAAGGACAAAAGCAGGTCGTTGTTTTAGTGTCTCAATTATTTTGTTAACATTTTTAGATTCCATAGATATAACCTCTCCTGAATAAATCAGTATTTTTTACTACATGATAGGGCAACACTTCTCATCTTCATAAACTCTCCTTTTCTGTGGCTGGGTGATGACAATTGACATGGCTCTGGCCTGCCTGATTTTAGGTGCCGTAAGTTTCTTTTGATCATTTGTTGCTCCAAAAGTAAGATGATTTTGCTTGTGCCAATGGTTAACCAATCTGGATTATTCATTGACCAGTCACTTAGTTTCTTTTTGCCCCCGATTAAAGCGACGTTGTGTTTTAATATCCTCAAGCCGCGTGTCTTTAGTTGTCTTATGTGTAAAGTAAAATTATTAGAATTGCGTTAATAAAAAAATAAATTAGTTTTTAATTTAAACCATGGTATACGCAATATTTTATAAGCTGTATATAAAATTAATAAAAAACAAAATAATTTACATTTTCAAATTTGTTAGTGGATATCATGCTGCGCTGTGGGCAACAGAGGAGCCAAAAAAACATCTCTGCTTTTGAAGTGCACCTTTTTCAATTATTCCTGATAGTATTATGCATCACCCCAACTTTCACATTTACAACAGACAGGTTACCCACATGATCGCATCAGAAACACTTGCACGGCTTGAATTCGATAAACTTCTGACTGAAATTTCCCGCCACGCCCATAGCTCCTGCACATCTGCACGTATCCACAGTATCCGGCCACGTGATGACCTTCAGGAAATCAGGACAATCTCTGGTCGCATCGGCGAGATCCGTGCCCTTGATCTAGCTGGTATCTCACTTTCTCTGGGGAGCTTTGAGGATATTCGCCCCTCGCTTGAACTGCTGCGGCCGGTTGGGGCGATATTGCCACCGCTTGATCTGCTTCTGTTTGTCCCGGTGCTGCGGCTGTACGCCGATCTTGCCCGCCAATGCGGCTATCGCACCGATATTCCTCTGCTGAAATCGATTGAGCCGCCGCTGCGCGGTTTCCCCGATATTCTCGAACCGCTGGTCGCTTCTATTGATAGTGATGGCAGCATCATGGATTCGGCCTCGACGCTCCTTAAGGAGATCCGCCGTGCCAAGCGCGGTCTGGCGGGACGTATCCGCAAAAAAATCGAAGAAATCATCCGGGACAACGGCATCGAGAAATTTCTTCAGGATGACTTTATTACGCAGCGCTCCGGGCGCTGGGTTATTCCGGTACGAATGGATTCCAAGGGGATGGTCAAGGGGGTGGTGCATGATGTTTCCTCTTCGGGTGAAACTGCGTTCATGGAGCCGCTGGAGATTATTCCCTTTGTTAATGAACTGGAAAACCTGACCGCCGAGGAAAAAGCGGAAGAGATTCGCATTCTGCGCCAGCTGTCACGCTGGCTCCGCGAAGATGCCGAAGAGCTGACCGCCTGCTTTGAGACGCTGCTGGAGCTGGATCTGCTGAACAGCATGGCCCGCTTTGCCATCGAGTACGATCTGCAGCCGGCTCTGCTGAATGAGCAGGGCGAATTGCGCCTGGTGGCGGCCCGCCATCCGCTGCTGCTGATGATGCAGAAGCGGGGGGCACTGAAAAACGTCGAACCTCTCGGGTTGGTGCTGGGGGGGGCAACTCCCGATGCCGCTGCTGTTATGGTGATTACCGGCCCGAACGCCGGCGGCAAAACTATCGCCCTTAAAACGGCCGGGATGCTTGTGCTGATGGCACTCTGCGGTCTGCCGGTGCCGGCCGGAGCGCG
>CAIRND010000403.1 GCA_903879825.1 uncultured Geobacteraceae bacterium | reverse complement strand
GTTGGTTTGCCGCCGGGTAATACTCCTCCAACCGTACTCTGAAAGGGGTTGAAGAAGACCGCTCCAACGATCAGCGAAATTTGTTTGGAAAAAGTCCATGATCCACCAACGCTGATTTCGCCATTCATGTTTTTTCCGCTCATGTAATCAACTGCTAACCAGAGTTTGTCGGATATTTCCGGCATGTTACGGTCCAAGGATGCGAGAACGCCATTATTGCTGTTTTTACCTAAAGTTTTTTCAGAGCCGCTGTAACCACCGACGGAGAGGCGGCCAACAACGGGTAGTGTTTTAGCCACAAGTGCATAGGCGATATTCTGTTGGGTTGCGGATACGGTGCCGAGATTGAATCCGCCGACGGCAAATGCCGGCAACTCTTTAATGCCAAAAGCACCTTCAGGGGTAGCCAGTTTGGCATTGAAATAAAATGGGTGATCGTCTGCTGCCTTGATGTCCTGTTTGAGAAAATCAACGCCAACTTCCAGTTTCAGATTTTCAAGCGGAAGAACACCTGCGCTTACACCAACGTTGTACATATTTGTTCCCGCATCTGGCTGTGATGAAAAACGTGCATAGTTGTCGATGTCGATATGGATGTTCTTGAAGTCTTTCGCATCTGTTGATGGAATCCAGATCTGTGTCGAGGGGGTTGCCAGTGCTGAACCACATGTCAGTGCTACAAGTGCCGCTGCTGCTGTTAACATTTTTAAGCTTTTCATCATCTTCTCCTTTTCATCGTTGATTTTGAACCCTTAAAAGCAACGACTTCCAGCTTCATAACATACCGTTTTTACTACATTTTAGAAAACCACGTCGTTGTAGTTTTCAAGCTGTTTTTGCACTGAAGTACACCACTGCGGTACTTCGTTTTTTGATCACGGCTTGAAGTTAGAGCGTCGCAGGTATCCAGGTTCTGTAGATAAAGTTGAATTCTATTATTCGACTATACATAGACCGTGCCATCTTTTATTTTACAATAATATCAGACTTTTATGTCTGATTGCTGTTGAAATAGTCACCCTCCGCAACACCAATTAATCCAATTACTGCATAAAAAATAATCAGCATGGCATTAAAAACACCACGCGAACGAGGAGAATATAATGCGAGACGGAAAACATTTGCTGCCGACTCCATACGGATATTATCTCCGCGTCGTAGTGCCGAAAGATCTGCGAGAGAAGCTCGGTAAACGGGAGATCAAAAAAACACTTTCTACTTTTGACTATTCCCTCGTTATAAGGGTAGCGAGATACTTATTGATTGAAATTGAACGGGTATTTTTTACACTGCGAGGTGCCGACGTGGTTAGAGGCTATAGATTAAATCTGCCGATAACGGATATGATCGTTCGTGACTTTGATTAAAATGGTCGAGCCTATCAAGAACGCGAGAGGACCGTTGATGAGCACATATATTTTCCAGTAATTCTGTCAGTATAATCGGAACAATCGCTTTAATTAAGAAGGTTTGCGGTAGCTATTTGGCCTGATCTCTGATATCAAATTACAAAATTAATCAATATCACATGAAAATATGACAAACCTTTCCGACATCCCGTTTTTACCCAACTTGAAGTTTCAGAGTAATGTAAATAATTCCGTTTAAAAGTGTTTACCAAATTGGTAAACTAGTTTATAAAAGGTCGTCCGAATGGATATTGAATTTTCCTCTCCAGATCTTCAGGTGCTTTGCGAACAACAGCGGATCATGACCAAACAGCTTGGCGATATCTGCAGTCGCAAGCTGAGAACCAGACTGTCAGACTTGCGCGCTGTTGCTAGCGTGGCGGAGTTGAGTGCGGGGCGACCTCATCCCCTGAAAGGCGATCGCACCGGTCAGTTTGCTCTTGATCTTCACGGTGGCAAACGGCTGGTTTTTGAACCGGCAAACATTCCGGTCCCAGTTCTCGAAGACGGCTCGATCACCTGGGTTCTTGTTACAAAGGTTCGCATCATTTTCATAGGTGACTATCATGACTAATAACATATCAACGTTCACTCCCGACTGGGTTTCGCTGCCGGGGGATACCATCCTCGATCTTCTTGAGGAGTATGGTTGGAAACAGACCGAACTGGCCAAGCGCACCGGATATACGACCAAACATATCAGCCTGCTGATAAACGGCAAGGCGCCGATCACTGAAGATACGGCCATCAAGCTGGAGCGGGTATTGGGGAGCAGTGCGCAATTCTGGCTGACCCGTGAAGCCCAGTATCGCCAAGGTTTGATGCGTATAGCTGAGAGAGCCGATCTGAAGATTGAGGCGGATTGGCTCAAGGCGATCCCGCTGAAAGATATGCTTTCTTTCGGCTGGATTCGGGCGTTTGCGGACAAGGGGGAGCAGGTTGCCGAATGTCTGCGTTTCTTCGGTGTGGCTTCGGTAAATGTATGGAAACAGGAATACGCCGAACCGTTGGCGGCATTCCGCGCATCCGAAAAATATCAGAAGCATACCGGGGCGGTTGCAGCCTGGTTGCGTCAGGGCGAGCGCACTGCGGCGGCGATAAAGACAGAGGCTTACGACAAGTCGGCATTCAAGGATGCTCTGGTAAAGTTGCGGACGCTCACCAGGGAAGCCGATCCGGATATATTTATCCCGCAGTTGGTTGACGTCTGCGCAAAGTGCGGCGTTGCGGTGGTCATAGAACCGGCACCAAAGGGTTGTCCCGTCAGCGGAGCCACACTCTGGATCGGTCAGGACAAGGCCCTGCTGATGCTGAGTCTCCGGCACAAGACCAACGATCATTTCTGGTTTTCGTTCTTTCACGAAGCCGGACATTTTCTCCGTCACGGCAAGCGTTTGCGTTTTATTGAAATGGAGGGTGCGCTCGGTAATGATCACGAAAACGAAGCGAACGAATTTGCCAGGGACTGGCTGATTCCGCCGCAGGCCGCCAAGGTGCTGACCGGCATGCCGAAAACGGAGGCGGCAATCAGGGAACTGGCCGACAAGCTGGAGATAGCACCGGGGATCATTGTCGGAAGGTTGCAGAATGAAGGTTTGCTGCAATGGGGGTCGGTGTTGAATAAGTCGTTGAAGGTGAGTTATGAATGGCGGCACGGCGAATAAATGGGTAGCGTCCCGCTTTTCCCCCGATTTATTCCGGGATGATGAGTTATGAGAAGGCGGTGCGGGAGTTGCCGTTTTTGGGGTTTATGTTTGAAATACCGATTGTTGTTGCGGGGGTTGGGGTGAGTGGGGAGGAATTTACTGGCCCCGGAATTCCCTTTGAATGGAGAGAGGCTACATGAGTAAAACAATTATAGTTCAAGGGATTCCGGTCGCCCTCTTAAATAAGAACCAGGCGGATTACATCAGTCTGACCGATATTGCGAACGCCAAGGAGGGTGAGGCCCGGGCAGCGGATGTCATAAAAAACTGGATCCGTAACAGGGGAACACTCGAATTTATAGGCACCTGGGAGCAGATGTACAATCCGGATTTTAATGTGGTCGAATTCGACCACTTTAAAATGAATGCCGGTCTCCCGAGTTTTGTTCTGAGCCCAGGTCGCTGGATCGAAAAGACAAACGCAATAGGAATTATTGTTAAAGCCGGAAGATATGGAGGAACCTACGCGCATAAAGATATTGCCTTTGAATTTTGCTCGGCCATCAGTCCGGTATTCAAGCTGTATTTAATCAAAGAGTTCCAGCGTCTCAAAGAAGAGGAAAACAACCGTCTCAATCTCGGTTGGAATATTCAGAGAACCCTTGCAAAAATCAATTATCGAATTCATACCGATGCAATACAGGAACATCTGATTCCCGTAGAACTGTCTAAGTCAAAAATAAATTGTGT
>CAIRND010000402.1 GCA_903879825.1 uncultured Geobacteraceae bacterium | reverse complement strand
GAACGCAGCAGCGCCTCATCGATAGCCATATTCTCCGCTCCGGAAAGCGGGGGGGTCACGATGAGGCGCCAGGTTTTAAACATCTGATTATTCATTGATTTTGGCTTTTAGAGAGATTCCAGGCCGAGTGTCTTCAAGCCGGATTTAAACTTTTCATCAAACGTAACGACAATAGCCCCTTTGAGCGCCTTAGCGGTTGCGGCAATCAACGCATCGCCGAAATCTGCTATGGGTGCGGTCCAGAAAGAGAGCAGCACATTGAAATTGGTTTCCTGGTGTAATTCCACCCCCGGCATGGCGATTAAATCTTTGAGCATCGCACTAATAGTCGTTTTTGGCGTACCGTAAACCTTTTCCATGACAAAAACGAATTCTGTCAATACGAACTGATGGCATATCAAGGTACATTTCAGGCGGGAAGCTGCTTCAAAAAGCGGGGTAACAATTGCTTGCTGTGCCAGGTTTCTATCAGTAACAAAGGATATGAGTGCGTTGGTATCAAGTATATATTTTTTCACTTATACTTTTCCAGACAACTTGTCCGCGCAGACTGAATATCGGCGGCGATATCTCCCGCGCCAACCTTCACGCTTCCCCGATAGCGGAGGAACTCATTGTGAACGGGATGAACAACAACCCTTCCTTTTTCCACAATCCACTCGAGAGCGTCGTTGATGGAAATGCCAAGCTGTTCACGCACCGCTTTCGGAATAGTCGTCTGGAATTTTACCGTTACTGTCGAGTTCATGTCGCCCTCCAAAGCAAATTTCCTTACGTTTTTATGATAACGTAAGGAAATTTGCATGTCAACTTATCGGTGTAACCGGGAATATTACCCGATGCAGCAGACCTTCTGCTCGCGGGCTGCCTTGGTCTCGTCCAGGCGGGAAATAGGCATGGTCAGTGGAGCATCGTGCATCGCCTGAGGGTTGTTTTCGGCTTCCCTGGCCGCTTCGATCATCACCTCAATGAAGGCATCCATAGTCGCCTTGCTCTCGGTCTCAGTCGGCTCAATCATGATGGCCTCCTTGACGATCATCGGAAAATACACGGTAGGGGGATGATAGCCCTTGTCGATCAGGAACTTGGCGATATCGATGGCGTGGACTCCGTGGGCCAGCTGCTTGGATGCAGAAAAAACGCATTCATGCATGCAGGTCATGTCGTACGGCAGGTCATAGTAGGGCTTCAGCCGTTCCTTGATGTAGTTGGCGTTCAGCACCGCCTGTTCAGAAACCTGGATCAACCCTTCACGGCCAAGCATGATGATATAAGCATACGCCTTTACCATGACGCCGAAGTTGCCGAAAAAGTTGGCCGTACGGCCGATACTGCCGGGGTTGGCCGTTTCCAGCTGCAATGTGCCGTCGTCATTCATGACAATGCGCGGTTGCGGCAAAAAGGGAATAAGCTCTTTTTTGACGCCGACAGGCCCGGAACCGGGGCCGCCACCGCCGTGAGGCGTTCCAAAAGTTTTGTGCAGATTGACATGGACCACGTCGAAGCCGACATCTCCCGGCTTTACTTTGCCCATGATAGCATTCAGGTTGGCACCATCGTAATACATCAGCGCACCATGACTGTGAGCAATGTCGCTGATCTCCTTGATATGCGGATTGAACAGACCCAGTGTATTGGGGCAGGTCATCATAACCGCTGCAACTTCATCGTTCATAGCCGCTTTGAACAGCTCCAGATCCATGTCGCCATAGGATGCGGTCGGCACGGTGATTATTTCATAACCGGCAATGGCCGCCGAGGCGGGATTGGTGCCGTGGGACGAATCGGGAACAACCACATATTTCTTTTTGGCTTTGTTACCATTGGCTGCGTGGTAAGCGGCAATCAGCATAATACCGGTCATTTCGCCATGGGCGCCGGCCAGCGGCTGAGTAGTCACTTCGTCCATGCCGGTGATGTCAGCCAGCAACTGGCCCAGATCGTACAGCATCCCCAAGGTACCCTGACAGAATTCCACCCCACCCGGCAACAGTGCCGTCATAGGATGAAATGGCGCAAACAGGGCCGCCGCGTTTTCAAGCACCTTGGCATTGTATTTCATGGTGCAGGAACCGAGCGGATAGAAGTTGGTATCCACCGAAAAATTACGACGGGAAAGATTAGTGAAATGACGTACCAGATCGAGCTCAGAAACCTCGGCCAGTCCGGCTGGCTCGGCGCGGAGCAGGGTAGTCGGCAGCGCAACGGCGGCGGGGACGTCAGATGTGGGCAGCTTGAGGCCACGGCGACCGGGGGTGGATTGTTCGTAAATCAGTTGCATAGCGCCACCTCCAGCTCTTTGACAAATATATCAATTTCCTTTCTGGTACGTTTTTCAGTCACTGTAACCACCAGACAATTCTCCGACCCTTCATAATACTGCCCGAGCGGCACACCGGCAGCAATTCCCTGTGCAAGCAGAGCGGCAACAACGCCATCAGCGTTTTTCGGCAGAAAGAGGGTGAACTCATTGAAGGTAACGGCCGATTGCAGCACGGTGACTCCAGGGATCGTCGTCAACTGTGCCTTGGCGTATTCGGCCTTGTCGCGATTCAGACCGGCCAGTTCAGCCAGCCCGGCTTTTCCGACGGAGGAGAGAAATATCAAACCGCGCAGGGCGCACAGCCCTTGGTTACTGCAGATATTCGATGTCGCTTTGTGGCGTTTGATATGTTGTTCGCGGGCCTGCAGCGTCAGCACGTAACCACGCTTGCCGTTTCTGTCGACAGTTTCGCCGACAATACGACCGGGCATATTGCGGATATAGGCCTTTTTAGCAGCAATGAAACCGAAGGAAGGGCCGCCAAAAGAGAGCGGGTT
>CAIRND010000401.1 GCA_903879825.1 uncultured Geobacteraceae bacterium | reverse complement strand
GCGGCACCGTCAGCGGACAACACCATCGCACTGGTATGCGGCCCGCCGATCATGATAAAGTTCACCCTGCCGGTTCTTGAGCGATTAGGTTTCAGCGACGAGCAGGTATACACCACGCTTGAAAACCGTATGAAGTGCGGCCTCGGCAAGTGCGGTCGCTGCAACGTGGGCAATGTCTACGTCTGTAAGGATGGTCCGGTGTTTACCGCGAAGCAGTTGAAGGCGATGCCGATGGAGTTTTAAAATGGCGGACGTGAAAATAATAATACCGGTGACCGTGTATGCACAAAACTGATCTCAGCAAGAATGCTTCCAGGGCACGTTCATCCGTGACCGCCCTGCGTCAGTTCCCGACGAAACTGTTTGTCGAAACGACTACCCGTTGTAACCTCAACTGTTTTATGTGCGTCAAACAGAACCGGGGCAGCGAGGTGTGCGAGGGCGATTTTGCGCCGGAACTGTTTGCCCGGCTTGAGACCGCATTGCCACATGTCGAGGCACTTATTCTGAACGGGATTGGTGAACCGCTGATGAACCCACACCTTGAGTCGTTCATCCGCAGGGCAAAAAAGTTGATGCCGCCAACCGGCTGGATCGGTTTTCAATCCAATGGTGTTCTGATGACGCAGCTTCGAGCGGTCTCTCTGGTTGATGCCGGGTTGGATAAAATTTGTATCTCTGTTGACGCAATAGCTCCCGAACAGTTCAGGAAGCTGCGTGAGGGGGGAGAGGTTGAAGCTGTCGATATGGCGTTGGCGGCTTTGAATAACGCCAGGCGGCAGTGCCATCGACCAGAGGTGCAGATCGGTATCGAGTTCGTGGCTATGAAAAGTAATATCAGTGAGCTCCCGGCGACTCTCGAGTGGGCGGCCGGTCGTGGCGTCAGTTTTGCCATAGTCACCCATGTGCTCCCGTATGACGAACTGCACGCACATGAAGCGGTATTCTGTAATATATCTGATCAGGCTTTGGCGCTTTATAATGTATGGCGCCGAAAGGCTGTTACGGCAGGCATCGATATTCAGCGTTATTATGCTGTGCGCTTCAAGTACACGCGTTCAGAGGAAGAGCAGGCTGTTGTGGATCTGGTTGAGGCGATGAAGGCTGACGCAGAGCGGCAGGAAATCATGCTCGATCTAAAAAAACTTCTCCAGTTGGAACATCAGCGGCTTGATGAAACCGTAGAGATTTTTGCTGCTGCTCAGGCGGTGGCAGACGCAACCGGACTGGATTTACGTCTGCCGGAGGTTGCACTCAAGGAACAGCGGAAGTGCAGCTTTGTCGAGGAGGGAAGTGCTTTTATTTCGTGGAATGGCGATATTTCGCCGTGCTATTTTCTATGGCATCGCTATGAATGCTTCGCAAGCGGCTGGAATCAGACGGTAAAGCCGAAGGTTTTCGGTAATCTGGCCCAGCAGGATATGATGCTCATTTGGAATAATGCGGAATTTACGTCGTTTCGCAGTGATGTACTCGCCTACGATTATCCGTCATGTGCCAGCTGTGGTCTGGCTCCGTGCGATTATGTCCAGACAGATGACTTCCAGCAGGACTGTCATATAAGAAATGTACCGTGCGGTTCATGTCTCTGGTGTACCGGTGTTTTTCAGTGTATGCGATGATTGCAGACGTTTGAGCCGCTTTCCGTTTCAGAAAGTGACAACTTGTTTTGTCATTTGGCGCGTGAAAAACGTAAAAGACTAAAAGACTATTTTTATCCTGTTGACAAGTGATTGATTGGCTGGTATTAGAATGGGTAGCGTTTATTTAATTTTAAAGGAGATCCAACCATGTGTCTTACAACATTAGTTACACAGCCAGCCCCTGATTTCACCGCCAACGCAGTAATGCCCGACAACAGCTTCGGTTCAATCACCCTTTCTGCTCTGAAAGGCAAATATGTTGTACTTTTTTTCTATCCACTTGACTTCACTTTTGTCTGCCCATCCGAAATTCTTGCTTTCAACAAAAAAGTTGAAGAGTTTAAAGCAAAAAATTGCGAACTTATCGGCGTTTCCGTTGACTCCCGTTTTACCCATCTTGCCTGGAAAAAAACTGCCATTGAAGACGGCGGAATTGGCAATATCCAGTATCCACTGGTTGAAGACCTTAACAAAGAGATCGCAAAATCTTACGGTATTCTCTTTGGCGGCGCCGTTGCCCTGCGCGGTCTGTTCCTGATCGATACAAAAGGTATTGTTCGCCATGCAGTTATCAACGATCTGCCACTTGGCCGTAATGTTGAAGAAGCACTCCGCATGGTAGATGCATTGGATTTTGTTGAAACACACGGCGAAGTGTGTCCGGCAAACTGGAAAAAAGGTGAAGAAGCGATGAAACCAACAGCAGAAGGTGTTGCTACTTACTTGGCGAAACATTCAAAATAGTTTTTTTTGAAAACATCTTGACTTTACGCGTCTATTTTTTCTAATATGTCCGAAATTGTAAAGGCTATGAAGAGGAGTAGTAACCATTTACATGCTTTTCAGAGAGCCGGTGGTTGGTGCAAACCGGTAAGCATTGTGGTGAACTCGCCTTGGAGCCGCTCTGGTGACAGGTAGTCAGAGTCGTGAGCCTGCGTTAAAGGTGTATGAAGGCCTGGTTATTTTGTAAATGGAATTTCAGGCGAATTGGGTGGTACCGCGGATGGTTCAAAACCTCTGCCCCAAATATTGGGGTAGAGGTTTTTTTTATGTAAAGCTGAAAGCATCTACGCGAGAAAGCACGTAATCT
>CAIRND010000400.1 GCA_903879825.1 uncultured Geobacteraceae bacterium | reverse complement strand
CCCTGAACATACACAGAGGCAAGAGCAGCAACGGAACTGCGCTGGCTGATCGGGAGACGCAGATTAATTGTCACCGGCTCTTTTTCTTTAGAAAGGTGCAGCAGACCGGTATTTTCTCCTTCCAGAGCGATGCGCAGAGTTTTTGCAACATCATCCACAGCAATGCCGGACAGGGCTGCTTTTTCCTGATCGACCGCAAACGTCACCTTGGCTTGATCGTCTTCACGATACCAATCGACGTCCACCACACCAACAGTTTTAGCCATGATTGACTTTACTTTACCGGCAATACCGGCACGTGAAGCATCATCCGGCCCGTAAATTTCTGCAACAAGGGTTGCCAGCACTGGTGGTCCGGGTGGAATCTCAGCTATCTTGACCCGTGCACCATATTTCCCCGCAATGGTCTTCAGCAGCGGCCTGATGCGTTTAGCGATGGCGTGTGACTGATCTGTGCGATCTTCCTTGGGAAGCAGGTTAACCTGAATATCCGCCAGATTAGCACCTTTACGCAGATAGTAATGGCGCACCAGGCCATTAAAGTTGAAGGGGGCGTTGGTACCTATGTATATCTGAAAATCAGTGACTTCCGGCACAGTACGCAAGGCATCACCCATTTCGCGGGTCATGCGGGCGGTCTGCTCCAGTGGCGTACCTTCCGGAGCGTCGACAATCACCTGCAACTCGTTCTTGTTATCAAACGGTAACATCTTGACCGTCACCGCTTGAAAGTAGACCAGTGAGCAGGAAAGCAGCAGCAGAACGGCAACACTTGCGATGAATCCGTAGCGCAAACTTTTCTTATGAATCAGCAATCCCATCCAGCGACGATAAAACAGGGTCAAAACCGATTCTTCCGTTTCCTCATGCGTGCCGTGGTGGGACTCACTCTTCATGAAGCGGAAAGCAAAATACGGGGTCACAATAAACGCTATCAGCATGGAAAAGAGCATGGCCATGCTGGCACCGACAGGAATCGGCCTCATATAGGGGCCCATCAGACCGCCGACAAAACCCATCGGTAAAATAGAAGCGATGACAGCAAAGGTGGCCAGAATCGTTGGGTTACCAATTTCATCCACCGCCTTGATGGCAGCATCGAGCGGCTTCATAATCGTAGTCGTAAAGTAGCGGTGAATATTTTCCACTACCACAATGGCATCATCCACCAAAATGCCGATTGAAAAAATCAGGGCAAATAGTGTGATACGATTTAACGTGTAACCGATCAGATAAAAAATCAGCATGGTTAGTGCCAGAGTAACCGGAATGGCAATAGCCGCGACAGCACCGGCGCGCCATCCCATAAACACCGCAATCAGGATGGTTACTGATATGGCCGCGAGAAACATGTGGAACAGCAGTTCGTTATTCTTTTCCCGGGCAGTTTCCCCGTAGTTGCGGGTAATGGTTACCTGGACATCAGCGGGTATGGTTTTACCCTTCAGTGATTCTAACTTTTTAACAAGATCCTCTGCGACCCAGGTGGCGTTGGCTCCGGTGCGTTTGGCAACGGCGATAGTTACGGCAGCGTAATCCTGTGTGGGACTGCCCGAAATTTTTTTATGTGCTGCAGCTGGCCCCACCCCGAAAAAAACATAATCTTCCGGCTCGCTCAGGCCGTCTTCAACGTGAGCAACATCAGACAGATACACCGGTTTACCGCCATATACTCCCACCACCAGTCTCTTGGCGGCTCCGGCATTCTCAAGAAAACCGCCGGTCTGCACCAGCAACGCCTTGTTACCGCTTGAAAAGCTACCCGAGGGGAGTGAGGCGTTGCCTCTCTGCAGTGCACCAGCAACCTGCAGCGGTGAAAGGCCGTACCCCGCCAACCGAGGCGCATCAAGGGTAACACGCAGCTGCCGAGAAAGTCCGCCGGTGATGGATGTTTCGGCAGTGTTGTCACTCTT
>CAIRND010000399.1 GCA_903879825.1 uncultured Geobacteraceae bacterium | reverse complement strand
GATACGTGTGCCGTTTGGTTCACTGCTCGAGATTACACCTGCACTGCGGGCTGTTCTGTTCCATGAATACGCCCATGTACTCGTCTTTGAGTTGACCCGTGGCAACTGCCCGCTCTGGTTTAATGAAGGGATCGCCGAAATTTTTGGACGGTTGCAGTACAGTCGGAATATGTCGGGGCCGGGTCATGCCATACGTGCAGAGAAATTGATGGATTTCAGGAAATTGGAAACTAACTTCAGCGATTTAACGCCTGCGGCGGCCTCGTCTGCGTATCAGCAGAGCTATTCGTTAGTCAGTTACATGGTCAAGGCATACGGATGGCATCGGCTCAGACAAGTTCTAACGGGACTAGGGAGGGGACTCTCTTTTGATGAGTCTCTCAAGGTGGCGCTACAGGACTATAATTTGAACTACGATGCTCTTGTGACGGAATGGCGGACTACTTTTGAGTAAAAATGATGGGTCTGTTATTTTTATCTTGCGCAACCACTACGGCTATGTTATTAAACTTGTCTTTCGTCGGTGAGTAGCGCAGCCTGGTAGCGCACCTGCCTTGGGAGCAGGGGGTCGCTGGTTCGATTCCAGTCTCACCGACCAGACATTTCAAGCACTTACAGTTAATTCTGTAAGTGCTTTTTTGTTATCAACTTTTCTTTGGACAAGCACTAACCCATCAAGTAATATGGCAAAATTTTCCAGATACAAAAGGAGCATCTCGATTGGACAAGCTCATCATCAAAGGCGGCAAAAAACTTAAGGGCGACGTAACGGTCAGCGGCTCCAAGAACGCCTCACTGCCTATTTTTGTAGCGACTATTCTGGCTCCCGGCATCAACAAAATTAGCAACGTACCGTTTTTACGAGATATCAACACCACTATTAAGGTATTGGAATCGCTCGGTGCGCATGTAGATGGCAACGGCAATATCGTCACCATTGACACAACAAACATACATAGCCATGAAGCGACGTACGATCTGGTAAAGACCATGCGGGCCTCTGTCCTGGTTTTGGGACCGCTGCTGGCACGTTTTGGCAAGGCGCGGGTTTCACTGCCGGGTGGCTGTGCCATCGGAGCGCGCCCCATCAACCTGCACCTGAAAGGCTTGCAGGCACTTGGTGCCGAAATAACACTTGAGCATGGCTATGTAGAAGCAAAATGCCGCCAGCTCAAGGGCGCTCGCATAAACTTCGACATCTCCACCGTCGGGGGCACCGAACATCTTATGATGGCCGCAGCAACCGCAAAGGGCGAAACCCTGTTGGAGAACGCTGCTCGCGAACCGGAAATTGTAGACTTGGCCCATTACCTGAACCGCATGGGCGCCAAGATAGAGGGCGCCGGCACCGACACGATTCGAATCCAGGGAGTAACCGAGCTTTCCGCAGCCAATTACGAGGTCATGCCGGACCGAATCGAGGCGGGCACGTTTATGATCGCAGCGGCGATGACCGGTGGCGACATCCGTATCCATCGCATGAAACTGGAACATCTCGATGCACTGGCGTTTAAAATGCAGGATGCGGGAGTTGAAATAACCAGTAGTGATGGCGTGGTCAGGATCAAAGGGCCGCGACGGGTTAAGAGTGTCAACATCAAGACCCGCCCCTACCCTGGCTTCCCTACCGATATGCAGGCGCAGTTCATGGCCATGATGTGCGTGGCTGACGGCGCAAGCGTCATCTCGGAAAACATCTTTGAAAACCGCTTCATGCACGTATCGGAACTGCAGCGTTTTGGTGCAGATATTACGGTTGAGGGGAGTACGGCAACAGTCAAGGGGGTTAAAAAACTCTCTGGCGCACCGGTTATGGCTACCGACCTGCGTGCTTCTGCCTCGCTTATTCTAGCTGGCCTGACGGCAGAGGGTACAACTGAAGTCACCCGCATTTATCATCTGGATCGTGGCTATGAGTCGATCGAGAAAAAGTTCTCCGCCCTTGGCGCGGATATAGTGAGAGTGAAGGAATGAGTGACTGGATTACCATTGCGATTCCCAAGGGACGTATTTTGGAGGAATCGGTCGAACTGTTTGGCAAGATTGGGATTGATTGCCGTGAGCTTCTCTCTGACTCCCGCAAGCTGATCTTTGAAAACCAGGAGCAGCGCATACGCTACATGATTGTGCGGGCAACCGACGTCCCTACCTATGTTGAATACGGCAGCGCCGACCTTGGCATCGTTGGCAAAGATACACTGATGGAGCAGTGCAAAGATGTTTATGAACCGCTCGATCTAAAATTTGGCTACTGCCGCATGATGGTGGCAGAACCGGCCAATCAAGCCGCGACTGACGACCCCTCCTGCTGGTCGCATATTCGCGTTGCCACCAAATATCCGCATGTGACTGAAAAATATTTTGCCGCCAAAGGGGTGCAGGTAGAGATTATCAAACTCTATGGTTCGATTGAGCTGGCTCCACTGGTCGGCCTGTCCGACCGGATCGTTGACTTGGTTTCAACCGGCGAAACAATGCGCCAGAACGGCCTTGTCGAGGTTGAAACAATCGCTGAGATCACTACCCGCCTGATTGTCAACCGGGCGAGCCTCAAGACAAAGAACGTCCGTATTTCACATATAATCCAGGGATTGGAGCAGGTACTCCTATCACACTGAGAAGGTAAAATATGTTTTTTCTCAACATTAACGATCCAGATTTTACGCATAAATTCGATGCCATTCTCTCCCGGGGAGAAGAGAGCGGTCGCGAAGTCGAACAGACCGTACTTGATATCATTGCCGATGTACGTCAGCGCGGAGATGCCGCAGTATTGGAACTGACCCGCCGCTTTGACCGCCTGGAAGCCGCTTCAGTTGCCGAACTGGAAATCACGAAAGCAGAGATTGACGCTGCCTTTGCCCAGGTTTCAGCCGAGGAGATTGCCTCCTTGAAACTAGCGGCAACGCGAGTCACCCGTTTTCACGAAAAGCAGAAACAGCAGACATGGATCTCCACGGAAGAGCCGGACATCATGCTGGGGCAGAAAGTGACCCCACTGGCACGGGTCGGCATCTATGTTCCCGGAGGTAAAGCCAGCTATCCTAGCAGCGTTATAATGAACGCGGTTCCCGCCAAAGTCGCCGGAGTTGGT
>CAIRND010000398.1 GCA_903879825.1 uncultured Geobacteraceae bacterium | reverse complement strand
GAGACTTCTTTATCAGAAACGGCTGCCATTATCCAAAAAAGTTCCTTACTTCTGAGCGGCGATTCCGGTGTGCTGCACATCGCGGTGGGTCTTGGTGTGCCGACTGTATCTCTGTTCGGGCCTGGAAGGTCAAAAAAGTGGGCTCCGCAGGGCAAACATCATGTCTTAATAAACAAGGAGTTGCCTTGTTCCCCCTGTACGACATTTGGAACCACGCCACCCTGTCCGATTAAATTTCAATGCATGCGGGATATCACTGTTGATGAGGTGGTAAATGCGGTCACAATTCTTTTATCCAAAAAACAGTGATTTTAACCGCGAAGACGCAAAGAACGCGAATAAAACCAGTGAATTGGTTCTAAAAAATGTGGTTCAAAAGATGATCCTTAGTAGGGGTAATTCATGAATTACCCCTACAGTGCTGCGTCATCCACGTTAATTTTTCCTTTAGAAATATCTCGTTTGGATCCGGATGGTCCAATTTAGAGGATAAAAATGTTCCGAACGTTTCCTGCTATTCTACTTTTTATCATAATCTCAGCCCAGTGCCTCCCCGCATTCTCCCTCACCTGTCCTCAAATATCTCCCAGTGTCGCCAGTAAAAAGATGATCACTCTGGAAAACGATATCCGTCACCACAATCAACTGTATTATGAAAAAGCGCGACCGGTTATCAGTGATGCTGAGTATGATAAACTCTATGCGTCACTCGTTCTGTTGGAAGGGTGCTTTCCTGATCTGGCCGCAGCAGATTCTCCCACTCGAACAGTGGGCAGCGATGTTGCCAGTGGAAAGCGGACAGTGAAACATTTACAGCCAATGCTCAGTTTGTCATCAACTACCGGGCCGGAAGCCGTGGAAGCGCTTTTGAAAAGAGTGGCGGCAGTCGGTGAGTCACCGTTTTTGGTGCAGCCAAAGGTTGACGGATTGCCGGTGGAACTTTTGTATGAAGCTGGTCGGCTCGTTTCAGCCGCTACGCGCGGAGATGGCAGATCCGGTGAAGATGTGACGGCGCGGGTGCGTGAAATTCATGGAATTCCAAGCGTGTTGACGGGCACCTTTCCTGACCGTGTGGTGGTACGTGGCGAAATTTATGCGAGCCTGCCGCATCTTAAAAACTATTGGAAGGGTAGCGACCCAGAAAAGGATGTAACCCCGCGACATCCGCGCCATGTTGCGGCAGGGGTGTTGCAAGCCAGTAAACCTGACCCGCAGTTGTTGGCAACTCTGCGCCTGTTTCCGTTTCAATTGGTGATCACCGGTTCGGTTGGCAGCGACCTGCTCTCTGATCGGGCCGCACTGAATTTGCTTTCAACATGGGGATTTCCTGTTGATTTTGAGCACACTCATACTGCACATACTTTAGCGGATGTTCAGACCGTGTACCGTACCTATGAGGCAAATCGAAATCAACAGCCCTTCGCAATGGATGGGATTGTGGTAAAAGCGGATGATCTGGTTCTGCGGCAGCGATTAGGGGAGGGGGAGCGAGCTCCTTTTTGGGTGGCTGCATGGAAATTCCCGCCAGATACGGCACAAACGAAGGTTACTGGGATTCGTTGGACAGTCGGGCGTACGGGGCGCCGTACGCCCATTGCCGAACTGGTGCCGGTGCACATTGGAGGTGTACTGGTTTCACGGGTTTCTCTACATAATCAAGCCGGGATTGCACGGTTGGATATTGCGACCGGTGATCAGGTGATAGTGGCACTGGTGGGGGATGTTATTCCGCAGATAGTGGAGGTGGTGGTTCGAGTTGCACGCGTCACCGCATCATTGGTGGCACCGGATCCAGCACCGAAAGCTGGTTTGGATTCATGCCTGCATGACTCACCAATTTGTCGGAAACAATTTATCTCAAAGGCTGCCTATTTTGTCTCAAAGTCAGGGTTAAATATTGAGAGGTTGGGGCGGAAACGTCTGCAAAAGTTGGTTGAGGCGGGTCTGGTTATTGACCTGCCCTCTCTATTTACCTTGAAAGCTGAGGACGTCGCGACCGTGCCCGGCTTTAGCCTGAAAACAGCACGACGCCTGACGGTGGTAACCCGTGAAGCAGGCCATACGAACTCTTTCCGGCTTGTTTCTGCTCTTGGTGTTCCCGGTGTCGGGCCTAAAACGATAGAGCGTCTGGCTGTGCAGTTTGTTACATTGGACGCACTGTTATCAGCAGAGAATGATCAACTGATAAAACTTTCAACTGTCGATGCACGGGCAGCAAAAACCCTCCGAAAGTTTTTTCAAACTCAGGGAGGGCAGGAGTTGCTTAATAAATTTCGTGTTTTGGGTCTTCTTTTATAGGATCACTCCTCAATCCTCGGAAAGAGCGCTTCAGTTTTGGTTATAACCGTCCCCGCTTTCAAACCGCCCCATGTTAATGCCTCTTTCGAGATCACCTCATTCCAACCGAGGGAAACTAGCGCTTTTTCCGACGTAGCTGGCAGGAACGCAGACAAAATACAGTGCGTTATACGTTGCGATTCAAGCAGGGTGTACATGACCGTGGCAAGTCGGTCGCTTTGGGCCGGATCTTTAGCCAGAGTCCATGGTGCTGATTCATCAATGTATTTGTTGCCGGCAGAGATCACTTCCCAAATTGCCTGTAACGCTTTACTGAAAGCCATTTCATCG
>CAIRND010000397.1 GCA_903879825.1 uncultured Geobacteraceae bacterium | reverse complement strand
TGCTTTTCTCGCCTGTTCCGTGGCATCAAAGCGCTGGGGAGGATCAGTACAGATGTCGCAGTTGTCGCAGGCATGCTCGCGCAGATCACCAAAATAAGATAACAGCGCCCGGCGGCGGCAAGTCAGCGCCTCGGCATAGCTCACCATGGCGTTCAATTTTTGCAGCTCAATCCTGACCCGTTCGGCATTTTCACTATTTTCTATTAGCTTACGGGCGGTCATAACATCACCCATGCCAAACAACATCAGCGCCTCGGATGGCAAGCCGTCACGCCCCGCACGCCCTGTTTCCTGATAATAACTTTCAACGCTCTTGGGCATATCAAAATGCACGACATAACGCACATTTGATTTATCGATCCCCATGCCAAACGCCACGGTAGCAACAACGATGCGGATATCATCGCGCTGGAATGCCTCCTGAACACGTTTCCGTTCATTATCCGGCAATCCCGCATGATAGGCCGCAGCAGAGAATCCGGCATCCCGTAACCGTTCTGCAACCTGTTCAACCCGTTTGCGGCTCAACGCATAGACAATGCCCGCCTCATCGCGTCTGCCTCTCAAAAAGGCACTCAGCTGGACCAATGGTTTCTGTTTGGGAATAACCGTGTAGGTGATGTTAGGGCGATCAAAACCGGCGACAAAAACGGTAGCTGCGGTTAATCCCAGTTGAGCAAGAATATCTTTCCGGGTTTCCGGATCAGCGGTGGCGGTCATCGCCACAATCGGGACCTGGGGGAAAAGTTCACGCAGGCGACCTAACTGAGTATATTGAGGACGAAAATCATGCCCCCACTGGGAGATGCAATGGGCCTCATCAATGGCAAACAGCGAAAGCGTAAACGTACTGAGCCGATCCAGAAAATCCGGCATCATCAGACGTTCAGGGGCTACGTATAGCAGATCAAGTGTACCGGCATGCAACTGCTGAAAGACACGGGCGGCCTCGGCGGAGGAGAGCGACGAGTTGAGACAGGCAACCCTCACACCATTGGCGTTCAGCGCATCAACCTGATCCTTCATCAGGGCGATCAGCGGCGAGACGACAATCGCCACTCCATCCCGGTGCATGGCCGGTATCTGAAAACAGAGCGATTTGCCGCCGCCGGTCGGCATTACCAGAAAAACATCCTCGCCAGCCACCACCCGTTCAATGACTTCTTGCTGCGGAGCACGAAAGTCATGGAAACCAAAGATGGTTTTGAGGGTATGGTGAATGGTTTTTGTCATAAGAACAATACTACAACTCCCGCAACGTCTTCTGCCACGCTTCTTTCAATCCGGCCAGATCGGCGTTAACAACAGGAGCACCATTCAAACCGGTGATCGAAAGCACTGTTTCCTCTGTCACTACACCGATTGAAGCAAAGCAATTTCCGCTCATAAGCGTCTCAAATTCATCACGCTATTCCGGGTGAACCGTCACAAGATTCCGGGAAGCTGACTCTGATAAGAGCAGAGCACATTCAGTTTTGCCAGCCACATCACCCTTCCAAAGCACTCGGGAGAGACCAATAGTTATGCCGTAACCTCCGGCAAAGGCGCTTTCCGCTGCCGCTACCGCAAGACCACCATCAGAGAGGTCATGGCATGAGGCAACAGCCCTCTGATTAACCGCACCGTGATACGCCTGATAACGCTGATACGCTTTAACCGTATCGACGTGCGGAACCTTGTTGCCGATTGTTCCCGATAGCGCATGATATTCGGATCCTCCCAGTTCATCAGCGGTTTTGCCGAGCAGATACACAATGTCACCCGGACGCTTGACATCCATCGTAACCGCTTTTCTGGCGTCATCAATCTTGCCGATGACGGAAAACAACAGCGTTGGAGGGATAGAGATCTTGGTTGTGCCGTCGTAGAAATCGTTTTTCATGGAATCTTTACCGGAGATAAGCGGCAGATTATAATCCATACAGACGTCATACAGTGCCTGGTTGGAGCGCACCAACTGGGCCATCTTATACGCTCCATCAGGTGTTTTTTCCGACTCGACCGGATCGCACCAACAGAAATTATCGAGACCGGCGACCAGATCCAGCGAACCACCGACCGCCACATAGTTGCGCAGCGCCTCGTCAACAGCATTGGCGGTCATGTGGTAGGTATCTATGTCCGAGAAACGGGGGCAGATTCCGTGTGCAGTGACCACGCCTTCAAACGAATCGAGAATCGGCCTGACAACCGCGGCATCGGAAGGGCCATCGTTGGCTACGCCGGTGAATGGCTTAACAACAGAACCACCCTGAACCTCGTGATCATAGCGCCGTACAACC
>CAIRND010000396.1 GCA_903879825.1 uncultured Geobacteraceae bacterium | reverse complement strand
GCGGGTGGCCGCCGGACTGTTCCGCGAGGACCTGTATCATCGTATCAATATATTTCCTCTGCATATCCCGCCGCTGCGCGAACGGAAAGACGACATCGGGCATATCTGCGAGCATGTTGTTGCCGAACTGCAGCAGCATCTCGGGAAGTTACTGCCCGGGATTTCACAGAAAGCAATGGATGCTGTCATCGCCTATGAGTGGCCCGGTAATGTCCGGGAACTGCGCAACCGTCTTGAGCGTGCAGCCATACTCACGGTCGGTGACCTGATCCGCCCCGAACATCTCGGCTTGATCACGGATGAGTCCGCAGCATCAAAAACTGCGGATTCTGATCCCTCTACCACCACCTACACCCTGAAAAGTCCAACGCACAGCCTGTCGCTTGCCAATCTGACCAGCCAGATACTTGCCCAGACACTTGAACGCTGCAGTGGCAACAAATCCAAAGCGGCCCAATTGTTGAAAATAGACAGGAAGATGTTCTATCGGGATTAACTATACGCTCTGTTGCTAATGCACATAATTCAGTAACTGAGACTAGTGCCTTGGAACATCTAAAACCAACCCCCCTCAATCCCCCCTTATCAGGGGGGAAGCCTTGAAGTCTCCCCTGATAAGGGGAGATTTAGAGGGGTTTGCTGCGAAATAATAAGTGTTATATGATGCAACCAATGTGCGCAAACCTGATGAGGTGCCTGATCATGACCGAACCGATAAGTAAGACAAAGATCCGCCAGATCATTTCCCGGCGAATAAAGTGTGTAACCCCGGAAACCTCGCTGGATGAGGCTGTTACCCTTATGGCGGGTTCAAAAATCAGTTGTCTTGTTGTGGCCCAAAACAAGCGGCCCTGCGGTATCTTCACCGAACGGGATCTGGTCAGGCTTGCCAACCAGCAACTCGCCATTGGCAGCCAGACGATGCGCGAGGTGATGACCAGTCCGGTCATCACAATATCCGGTTCACTCAGTATTTATGAAGCGTACAGCCTTATGCTCACCAACCGGATACGTCACCATGTGGTGGTAGGTGCGAGCGGCCAGCTCCTCGGTTTGATGACTCAATCCGATCTGGTCGATCATCTGGGGCACGAATATTTTTTTGAAATGCGCAAGGTCGAGCAGGTCATGACTCCCGGTGTCGTGACGGTGGCGGGTAACATCCCCATCTGTGATGCCCTGGCTGCAATGGCTGGTCCGGGCATAAGCTGCACGGTAGTTGTGGACGAGCGCCGTCCGGTTGGAATACTGACAGAACGTGATGTGGTCAGGTTGGTGGCGGACGGCGTTGATTTAAGAACAGTTTGCGTTCAGGGCGTCATGAGCAACCCCGTTCTGACCGTCAAAACCGGTTCGACAGTCCATAAAGCCACCCTGCAGATGAAGAAAAAACTTTTCCGCCACGTGGTGGTGGTTGATGAGCAGGATCGTGTTGCGGGAATAATCACTCAGTCCGACATCGTCAAGGGTCTGGAGGGGAAGTATATCGAGTTGCTGAAGGAGATTATCCGGGAAAAAGAGGATGTCTTCCAGCATACCGCCAGAGAACTACTGGACAAGACGGTGTACTTGGACAACATTCTCAGCTCTTCTGTTAATATGGCAATTATAGCGACAGACATTACTCTGAATATTAAATATTTTAATCCGTTAGCTGAAAAAGTATTTAGCTGCAGCGCTGCTAACGTCATTGGTCGTCCCGCGTTGGAATTGCTGGCTCTGGAAGATATTGCTCCGCTGACTCTGCACCAGGCGCGGGAGATTGTTCAAAAAGAGGGTAAATGTCTTTTTCCGGCTGAAATCAAGCGGGATGGGGTCGCCTGTTTCTACGACGGTACCCTGTCCGGCATAGTGGACAGGCGCGGCACGCTGGCCGGGTTCGTGCTGATGCTGAACGACGTCACTGAGCGCAAACTCTATGAAGAGGCCATTCGTCACATGGCCTTTCATGATGCCCTGACCGGACTGCCTAACCGGGTCCTGCTCAACGACCGTCTGGGGCAGGTGCTTGCGTTGTCTGGTCGATCCAGCAGCTGTGGGGCGCTGATGATCCTGGATCTGGATCGTTTCAAGGATGTTAACGACACGCTCGGCCATAGTGTCGGTGATCTGCTGCTCAAGGCTGTTGGTGTACGACTGATGGGGCTCCTGCGAAAAAGCGATACGGTGTGCCGCATGGGAGGGGATGAGTTTGTGATGTTGCTGCCGAATATCAGTTCGGCGGAGAGTGCGACTGTTACCGCCGCAAAGATAGTCACCGCGTTCCGTGAACCGTTTGTCTGCAACGGCCATACTCTCACGGTAACAGCCAGCATCGGCATCGCTGATTTCCCCGACGCTGGCGGAGATGCTGAGACACTGTTGAAAAATGCCGACATTGCTCTCTACCGGGTTAAGGATCAGGGGAGAGATAACTTCCAGCATTACAAAGTGTTGCAATGATATTTTAAACGTCATCATCAGTTTGGCTTTTGCCGTTCATCCCCCTCCTTCCTTTTAAGGAGGGGATAGGGGTGGTTGCCTTTGATTCTCATCAATCTCAAGAATTAAAAAGAGTCAAAAGCGAAAACCTTACCACCCCCAGCCCCTCCTAAAATGAGGAGGGGGGCTAAAAATAACACCAAACATGTGGATAAATAACATATGCAAAGACCTAGCTAACACTGCAATGATATAATGGACGAAGATCAGAAAAACGGTCACCACGAATGCATGGTGGCCCTTTTTCGTTTTAGCGATGAATTGATAGCCTACAGGGTAACGATGAATGCCGACGCCGCAAGGATTATCAGCAGGCGGTGACCGACAAGGGCGGAAGGGTTCAGCTTATATTGGCGCTGCATTCTGCCGAGAACAATCCATGAGAAGAGAGCACTCATTACCAGAGTGGGATAAATAAACAGCCGCAGTGTTCCCAATTCCGGGGTCAGCCTGGCGGCATCAAGCCAGCTGCCCACGCCAGTTGCCGTGATAATGAGCGGGACGAGCTGAGCGCCCCCCTCGACCAGTGCCCTGAAGTAGATTATGAAAAGCCCGGCAACAGATAACGGCAGATACGCAAGGCCGCACATGGTGAAGGTCGCTTTCCAGCCGGAACGGCCGCTACTCGCTGACGACATCATGGCAAGTCCGGTGAATCCGATCACAATGCCAAGTGCCAGCGCGGCTTCTGTCAGACTCCAAAGCGTCTGCGGAAAAACCTCGTTAGTCCGGCCTGCAAGCAGCGGGGTCCCTTTGGTAGCAATGACAACCCCCACCAGGACGACGCTGAAGAGTGCTTCGTAAAAGCCGTGACGTGCCTGATTGAAAAGTCCCCAGACTGGATTGCGCAGGTCGAGTTGCATGGAGTGGTGGGGACAGCTGCGCACACAGTTGAGGCAGAGGACGCAATGGTCCGAATTGTCGATGCCGGTGGGATGCAGTCCCATAGGACATCCCCTCTCCTTGACGCAATCGTCAACCCGGCATCTGCTGACACAAACGGTGTGGTTGCTGTGCATCTCCATCAGGGAGATTCGTGACACCAGGCTGACGATCCTGCCGAGAGGGCAGAGAAATTTGCACCAGCCGCGTCGACCGATGATCAGATCGGCAGAGACGGTTGCCGTTAACAGTCCGAACAGCAGCAGTCCGGTGGCAAAGGCCCAGGAGAACATGCCGGTTGCCTGTTCGATCAGCACAATAAATACGAGCCCGGCGAGACTGATGGGCGGGCCAAAGCGCCGCAACCACTGCATCGGCTCATGGGTGACCCGGTTTTTGACGCCGATAAACTCGCCGATCGCTTCCAATGGGCAAAAGCTGCACCAGCCGCGAGCACACAAAAAAGCTGTCAGTAGCAGCGCCGGCCACCAAAGCGTCCAGACCGCCAGATTGGCGGCATTGCCGAACGGAGGTCCCAGGAGCGTATAAAGCATAATCAGCAGAAAGAGCGGTATGGTGCTCCAGCGCAGCAGCCGGGGGAAGTCGGGCCGCCGGGCAATCTTCTCGATCAGCGGTAGGGTCAGCAGGTTGAAACGACCGTCACCAAATGGCTGTCCCTGGAGAAATATATGCTCCGGAAGGATCTCTTCGTCGTTGCAAACGACGACAGCACGGCTGACGACCTGATAAAGTTCGCTGCCGTTCAGCGGCCAGTCGTGATCAACCAGGCGGTTCAGGGCATCTTGAGAAATGCGGCGGACATTTTTATGGTGCTTGGCGTTAAGATTTTTCAGCAGGCTGCGGGCAATAACGGCGATATCTTTCTTGCGTTCCCGCAACGGGGCCATTTCAATCGTCTCGCCGCTTAACTGCCCGGCAAGAGCTGCAGAGAACTTCCCGCTGGCGACCAGCGGCTGGAGCGGTTCGCTACAGGTGGCAATAAAGCGTACCTGTGCGCTGCGCTGGCTGCTTTCCCCCCTGCGACGAAACAGGCCGCTTGCAATGAAATTGCTCAACTGTTCCTGCACTGCCGCTGTCAGGCAGTCGATATTGCGCAGGATCATATCGCCTCCGGCCGCCAGTTCCAGCATGCCGCGCCGGATTCGCCGGGTATACACCGCGCCGTCCGGCGCATGCCCGAAGAGAGCCGCTTCCTGGGCAATCTCTTGCAGCAGTGAATCACGGCACGAGGTCGTATGAAGATTTTCATGGCCAATGACAGGCGGAGGGGAGGCACAGTCCAGAAACAGGACCGGGCAGTTGGAGTCGTTGTGGAAATGAATCAGCCGGGCGGCTAAATCTTTCCATGTGCCCGCTTCCCCCACAATCAACACATGACAGTCGGATTTTCCAAGCAGTTCCAGGCGTTTGTTTAAATCGCGAACCCAGGCGGAGCTCCCTGGGAATTCGCCGAATTCCGGCAACAGCTGCCAGCCAATAACATTGGTGATGATGTCGCGGTGCTCCCGCTCCTCCCGTTGATGTCGCTGTGACCAACTCCCAAGCTGTAGGGAGAGGATTCGGCATAAATTGGCGTACACCAGCGGCGTTTCATGGAGCAGCTCTTTGAAGTCGTGCTTTGACAGCCGCACCGCGTGGACCTCGGTGATCGCCCTGACATCGGCGGTGCGCGGCTCATCAGTGAGGACGGCGCGCTCCCCGATCAGATTCCCGGCGGTCAGCTCAGTAAGGTTGAATATCTGCCCGGTGCCGTCGTGTAGTTCGACCCGCACCGTTCCGGCAAGGATCACATATAACTCTTCAACCGGTGCATCCTTGGCCATAATGACCACTCCGGACAAAAAGACACACTTAACCAGACGAACGGCGATACGCTGCAGATCTTCCTGCGATAGGCCACTGAAAAGATCTATTGCGGCAATGTCGTTACAACTAACTGTCACTATTGGATTATTCCTACTGTTGCCGCGGAGGTTGGATTTAGCCTGCGGAAAAAACGGCCAGTCACTTCAAATCCGTCAGCAAGGAGGGTGCCAGATATCGTGACCGGTTTTTATGATTTGACCTGATGTGTGCTGAGGCGCCACCCTCCCTTCTTCTTCCCCACTTGTACCAATATCACCCGTTATGTTCCAAAAGAGTACACTGCTGTTGCCCCTACATGACATAACTGGCTGATTTTATTTGATCGATCTTGTTGGCGCTTTTTGTGCTGTACAATAGGTTCTTACCATCAGGTTGTTCCAAAAAAGTACAGTATGGAGAAGCTTATGAGCCAGGAAGCGGTAGAGCGGTTATTAGGACGGTTGCTGACGGACGATCATTTCCGGAAACGGGCCGGAGAATCCATCGTGTGCGTCAGCCGGGAGGCTGGTTATGACCTGAATGAGGATGAACTGAATTCTATTTCCCATGACGATGTTGTGCGTATCGATATGGTAGCTGGTTATTTGGACGGAAGAATAAAGCGTTTTTCTAAAATAAATATTGCGAGCAACAGCTAAACAAACTCGGGGAGTACTACATGAACAAAACATCGCTGCGCTGGAAACTGATTATACCCATTGTAACCTGTGTCGCTATTGGCGTCATGGCGACAGTTTTTGTTACCGGTTACTCTGCGCGCCAGGTGGTGGTCGCGGAAATTGAAAAATCTACCATGGTCAAGCTGCGCGACACCGTGCTTATCTCCATAACATCGATGATGAGCGGCGCCGATATTGCGCGTAACGTAGATTCATTCATCGCCCAGATGAAGCAGACCGCTGATTTAAGAATCATTCGCTCACCCGCTCTGGATAAAGATTTTGGCAAGGGGGGTGTCGAAGATTATGCGAAAGACAAGTATGAGCAGGAGGCCATTGACAAGGGGGTGGCCAAAGTTCTGTTTGAGGGGGACATGATCAGGGGCATCTACCCCTATGTTGCCCAAAGCAAAAGCGCAGGTAAAAACTGTCTGGAATGCCACAACGTACCTGAAGGGACGGTATTGGGGGCGGTTGTTATCCGCGTTTCACTGACTGACTCACGTGCCCGAATAAACAATTATCAATATTTATTCGCGGCGTTGGGCCTTCTTGGGACAATTGTGCTGACCGGGTTTGTGTACATGATGGCGAGATATTTTTTGAAACCGCTGGAAGCATTAACTCGCAACGTAACGGAGTTAAAAAGCGGCAATCTGGCCGTTAACTTTAGCCACGAAAGTGGGGATGAAATCGGCATACTCAGTTCGAGCATGAGCGATATGGTTCAGACCTTTCGAACTTTGATAGGCCAAATATCGGTTTCCTCGAGCAACATTGTGACCGTTGTTGACAAGTTGAGCCAGGAATCAAAGGCGGTGTCTGAAGGTTCAGAGCAGGAGATCAATCAAATTACACAGATCGCCACCGCCAATGAAGAGATGGCGGCAACGTCGGGAGAAATCGCCAACAACTGCCATCTGGCTGAGCAGAGCGCCCGGCAGGCCGATGTCATGGCCCAGGACGGTGCCAAAGTAGTTGAAAACACCCTCCGGGTAATGACGACCATCGCGGAACGTGTGACATACACCGCCTCTACGGTGGAAAGCCTCGGTTCCCGATCCGACCAGATCGGTGAGATAGTCGGCACCATTGAAGATATCGCCGATCAGACCAACCTGCTTGCGCTGAACGCGGCGATAGAAGCGGCGAGAGCGGGCGAGCAGGGGCGCGGTTTTGCCGTGGTGGCAGATGAAGTCCGTGCCCTGGCGGAAAGAACCACCAGAGCGACTAAAGAAATCGGCGCCATGATCAAAACAATTCAGTCAGAAACCAAAGAAGCGGTTAAATCAATGGAGGAAGGGGTTCAGGAGGTTGAGAAGGGAACACGGGAAGCGGCCAGATCGGGTGAGGCGCTCGAGAAAATCCTTGAGCAGATAGGTACGGTAACGAACCAAATATGCCAGATCGCCACCGCTGCTGAAGAACAAACTTCAACAATCCATGAAATTAACAACAATATGCAGGTTGTGTCAGATGTTGCTAACTCAAACAAGGAGGTGGAAAAAAACGTACTGAGAGAAATAGCCGAGCTTACGATAACGGCCAAGGATTTAAAAAACTCAACGTCGGGTTTCAGGCTTAACTAAGGAGCAAAATAAACGGAACGACACACTGGACAAATTGCTGCTTTTGGACGATAAACGATCCTCAGAATATAGAAGGTGACCACTGGAGATAACGCACATGAAAAAATGGATTACCGCTGTATCAAGCCTGATTATGACGTGTATGCTTGCAACGCTGGTTTTCGGCGCGGACCTTGACGAAATAAAGACACGTGGCGTTATCCGCCACATCGGAATTCCCTATGCCAACTTTGTCTCCGGTGCCGGCGATGGCATGGAAGTCGAACTGACCAAGCTCTTTGCCAAGTCCCTGAGGGTAACCTATGAGTTCGTGCAGAGTGACTGGGGAGTTGTTGTTCAGGACCTGATCGGAAAGAAAATCAAGGTTGCCGGCGGCAAAGCCGAACTACTTGAAAATGCTCCGATAAAAGGAGACATGATTGCCAACGGCTTTACCGTAATCCCTTGGAGACAGCAGGTTGTCCGTTTTGCAACTCCGACCTTCCCGAACCAGATCTGGCTGATTGCCCGGGCAGACTCGCGTATTAAGCCAATCAAGCCGACAAAGAATATCGACAAGGATATCCAACTTACCAAGGCTCTGATGAAAGGCAAAACGGTTCTTTCCATGGAAAAGACCTGCCTTGACCCGACACTGTACAACCTGGCTGCCACCGGAGCCTCGGTGATCTGCCGCACCGGCAACCTCAATGAAATGGCCCCGGCGCTTCTTAACAAAGAGGGGGATCTGACTATTCTGGACGTGCCTGACGCTCTGGTTGCCCTTGAAAAATGGAAGGGTAAATTGAAAATAATTGGCCCGGTTTCAGATAAGCAGCAGATGGCTGCCGCGTTTTCACCTGATTCACCACAGTTGCTGGAAGCGTACAATGTGTTTATCAAGAAAGCTCAGCACGATGGCACCTATCTGGCTCTTATAAAAAAATACTATCCGACGGCATCCCGCTATTTTCCTGAATTCTTCAAAGGTATGAAGTAACCGATTAGGGTATTAATGCAGCATTCTCTTTCATGGATACGCCGCTCAGCGGCGCTTCTGTTTAGTCTGGCCCTGGTCGGCTATCTTGGTTTTTTGCTTACGGATCTGTACAGATCCCGGAGTGACCTCCAGTTTGCTGCCAGGGCGCTGCTGCTTCAAAACTCTGAAAAACAGGCCCTCGCGGTTGGTTATTATTTTTCTGAACGCGCGGACGACATGCTCGCACTGGCTGAGAACAGTACGCTCTCTGCCTATTTCGAAAACGTCGATTTGGGTATGTCGATGGAATACGGGCTGGCTGCCTCTCTTGATGAAGCCAAAACTACTCTGGAAAAATTCCGGGTCCGGAGAAAAATGGGGCGCTGGGACATCTACCGGCGGGTCGTGTTCCTGGATGCTGCACAAAAAATACTTATTGATATCCACACTGAGAACATCCAGTCGCGCAGGGGTGAAGAGCGCGGCTGGAAACCGTTTCTCTCCCGCACACGCACTACCGCTCAATTTCACTCGCAGATAGCCGATAATGAAAGTGCTATTGTTATTGCACTCCCGTATTTTTTCAAAGGTCACTATAGTGGACATATTCTGGCGTGGGTTTCACCGGCAATAATTTATCGTCACTTTATTGCTGCTGATGCCCCCGATAAGAATGAGGCGGTTATCTCCCTGGCTTCGCAGCGGGAATATCTGTATTCGCCTGCCACTCAGCTCCCGTCGGAACAGCTGCCACCCTTGAAACAGCTGAAAGAGTCCGAACCATGGCATTTCAAGGTGCCACTGGCCGGAAGTGCCGGGCAAAGCCGGGATATGGTGGCTCTGCTGACACCCATCGGCACAACGCCGTTCTCGCTGGTTACGGTTATGCCTGCCAAAAAACTGGAGCGGACTTCGCCTCTGCTGCTCGTGCTGACCACGGCGGCCATCGGACTGCTGATACTTGGCGGCTCAGTTATTTTACTTCGCAGCAGTACCCGCAACGCCCTGTTAGGCGTCCGGCTGGAAGAGGGGCAGCGTCGGGAGAGAGATATCTCCGAGCAGAATATTCAACTGCAGGCAGCCAAAGAGAGTGCTGAGTCTGCGAGTCGTGCCAAAAGCGAGTTCCTGGCCAATATGAGCCACGAAATCCGCACTCCCATGAACGGTATCATCGGGATGACCGATCTGGTGCTGGACACCGGGCTTGATCGTGAGCAGACAGGTTACCTTAACTCGATCAAAACATCTGCGGATAATCTGCTCTCAATCATTAATGATGTGCTTGATTTCTCTAAAATCGAGGAGGGGCGCATTGATCTGGATGAATCTCCTTTTCTTCTCAGGAGTTTGGTGGGCCAGACGTTGCGGACACTTTCCTCCCGGGCTAGCCAAAAAGGGCTGGAAATTGTTTTTAATGTTGAGCAGAACGTACCCGACGCTTTGCTCGGTGACCCCGGACGTCTGCGCCAGATATTGATCAATTTGACCGGAAATGCCGTCAAATTCACAGATAAAGGTGCTATCAGCATCGTAATCACTCTGGCTGGCCAGTCGCCTGATGGAGTGATGCTCAGGTTTGATGTTACTGACGAAGGTATAGGTATTACGGCGGAGCAACAGGAACGGATATTTGAGGCATTTGAACAGGGCGATTCCTCTACCACCAAAATGTTCGGCGGTACCGGCCTTGGGCTGGCGATTTCAAAGCGGCTTGTTACCGTTATGGGTGGCGATATCAGCGTCACCAGCACACCGGGAGCAGGAAGCTGCTTTAGCTTCACCGCCCGCTTCGGCCTGCAGAGTACACCGGCAGTAGTCGCATCGTCTGTCGAAAGCCTGTGGGGCAGTTCAGTGCTGGTGGTGGACGATAACGCCATTAACCGTCAGATGATGAGTGGTTTTCTCTCCCGGTGGAACATGACTGCCCATGTGGCAGCCTCCGCTGGCGAGGCGATTGAAATACTGGATCGACTGGCCAGTGCCGCCAGCCTTCCCCGGGTGATCCTTACTGATGTCAATATGCCGGGTATGGATGGATGGGAATTGTCGGAGATACTGCGCCGTCACCAGCACTATAACGCCATACAAATTCTTATAATGCCCAGCGCCGGTATGCGCGGTGATGCTGACCGCTGTCGCGAACTTCGCATTGACGGGTATCTGACCAAGCCGATTGTCATGGAAGAACTTCACGACACCCTGGTGGCCATCATCAGCGGTCACCAGAACTGCTCTGGCTCTGATTTGGTAACCCGTCACAGCGTTCGGGAGGAACGATCCCGCTGCACCACATTGGTGGTGGATGATGTGGAGATAAATCGGGAACTGCTGCGGGCGACGCTCGAAAAGCAGGGGCACCGGGTAGTAATGGCCGAGGACGGTCAGGAAGCGGTTGACCAGTTTTCTCAGCATACCTTTGACATCATCTTCATGGATATGCAGATGCCGGTTCTCGATGGCTATGGTGCCGTACGGGAAATACGTGAAATCGAACGGCAGCAGAATTCGGCACGAATTCCGATCGTCGCTATGACCGCCTATGCAATGCAGGGCGATCGGGAAAAATGTCTGGCCGCAGATATGGATGCCTATCTTTCCAAACCGGCCCGCCCTGCCGAGATCGTTGCCGTACTTGAACAACTGGTGCCGGACCAAAAGCAGACAAGCCAGGCAGATCAGCCGGATCAGGCAACTCAGCCGGATCAGGCGAGCACGGCAGATCCGGATGACACCGAGCCGGTATTCGACCGGGCCAGTCTGCTGGAGCGCCTTGGCGGTCGCGAGGAGATGATCGAACGATTCATTGCTATGTTTACCCGAAATGTCGCTGCATTCCAGGAGTCGCTCCTGTCAGCGGTAGAGAACCGTGACGGAGAACAGATTCGCATTCAGGCCCACAGCATAAGAGGAGCCGCCGGAAACATTTCTGCCAGGCGGGTGTGGAGAACAGCCTCTGATATTGAGGCACATGCGCGGGAGGGACGGCTGGACGAGGTGGCTGGGCTGGTGTTACAGCTCAACAATGAAATAGAAAATTTTAAAAACGAAGCATAACTACTCAGGTCAGAACAAAAAGCTACTCTCACGAAGGCACAGAGGCACGAAGAAAGTCAAAAACAACGTCTTTAGGGTTTATTCCAAAGAGTTAAAGCTATAAATTCTGGTTCTCTTCGTGCCTTTGTGCCTTTGTGCCTTCGTGTGAAATCGGTTTTTAAATAATTTTTTCATGATCTGAACAGTTACAGCAAGGTATCCACATAAAGGAGACAACACAATGAAAACAATTAAAATTTTCTTCATCATGGCATTACTGCAGGTAACTGTCGGCATGGCCTGCGCCGGGGGCACTTTTGTTATCGGCGTGGCCCCCCATACCAGCGCCCGGGTTCTCCTCGATATGTATCAGCCATTGCGGCTGTACATGGAGAAAGCCCTGAATATGCAGGTGGAAATTGTCACCGCGCAAGATTTTGACACCTTCGCCCGTCGCGGTCTGGCTCAGGAGTTTGACCTTGCGGTTACCACCGGTCACCAGGCGCGGCTGTTTCAAACTGACTCAAAATACCTGCCGATGCTCACCTACAAAGCAGAATTTAAAGCGGTGGCACTGGTCGCTGCCGCCAGTCCGATACACAAAGCTGCTGATCTCAAGGGCAAGCAGGTGTTTGGCCTGAGTCCCGCCTCGCTGGTGACTCTGTGGGGGATTCACTGGCTGAAAGAGAATAAAATTGATGCCTCAACCGTCAAGTTTGTCAGTGCCTCGGACAGCGTCGCCCAATTGATTCTGGCCGGTGAAGCGGCGGCCGGTTTTACGTCGCTGGCAAACTATCAGAAATTAACTCCGGCTGTGCGTGGACAGCTGCGAATTCTTGCCGAAAGCAAGCCGATGGCTGGCCGAGTGTATGTGTTGAACAAGCGCCACGCTGCGCTGCAGAAAAAAATTGATGCGGCTTTGTGGGCATTTGCTGCCACTCCAGAGGCGAAAATGTACTTTGAAACTAATAAGCTGGAAGGCTACCGCAAGCTGCGCCCGAACGAAATGAAAGATATGGATCCATTTGCCAGCGAAGTGCGAAAGGTGCTTAACAGCAGCGCGAAATGATGCATTTTTCTCTCCGGCATACTGTTCGTGGTCGTTTGCTCCTTCTGGCAATAGGTTTGGAAGTGCTGATGCTGTCGATTATGGTTTTTAATAGCCTGCGACTACAGCATAGTGCCATGACGGCTCAAGCCCGTTCACAGGCGGAACAGTTCTACCCGGTGCTTGAAGCCGCACTGACCGCCCCACTGGCCCAGCGGGATTTTGTCACTGTCCAGGCGGTTATCGACGAAAGCCGTTCTTCCGGTGGGGTTGTCTACATCGTTGTCGTGGACCGGGCTGGCAATCGGGCCGGTTTCAGTGGCTGGGCTGCCGATAAGCCGCTACCTGAACCGAGCAAAGAACTGCCGCTGTTTGATACCACAAAGGAACCACGCTATGACGTGGTGGTCCCGATTGGGACGAAATATCAGTCGCTGGGAACACTCCATTTTGGCCTCGACCTGTCTCAGATCGTCTCCGCGCGAAAAATGCTGTTGGTTCAGGGCGTTGCTATCGCGGCTCTGGAGATTGTGCTTTCCTCACTGGTGCTGCTTCTGATCGGTTACTGGCTGACCCGGCATCTGACCTCCCTGACCCAGGCGAGTCTTCAAGTTGCCGCCGGTAATCTGTCGCCGCCACCGGTACAGGAGGGTGCCGATGACGTGGGCCAGCTGGGTGTTGCATTTAATACGATGTCGCGGGTTATTTCCGAGCGCGTGAGCGAACTGACAACCGCCAAGGAAGCTGCAGAGTCCGCGAGTCGTGCCAAAAGCGAATTTCTGGCCAATATGAGCCATGAGATCCGCACCCCTATGAACGGCATCATCGGGATGACCGATCTGGTGCTGGATACCGAGCTGGGTCGGGAGCAGCGCGAGTATCTTCGCTCAGTCAAAACATCCGCCGACAATCTGCTCTCCATAATCAATGATATTCTGGATTTTTCAAAAATCGAGGAAGGGCGCATTGATCTTGATACATCTCCGTTCCTCCTTCGCAGTATGGTGGGGCAGACGTTGCGGACTCTCTCCGCTCGTGCCAACCAAAAAGGGCTCGAAATAGTTTTCAATGTTGAGCACAATGTGCCTGATGCGTTGATCGGTGATCCGGGGCGTTTGCGACAGATACTGATAAATCTCACCGGAAATGCGGTTAAATTTTCAGAAAGCGGCGAGATCAGTGTGGTCATCCGCCTTGTCGAACATGAAACGGAAGGTATATTGCTCGGTTTTGAAGTAACTGACTGCGGGATAGGTATTACACCGGAGCAGCAGGGACGCATCTTTGAGGCCTTCGAGCAGGGGGATGCCTCAACCACCAAACTGTTTGGCGGTACCGGTCTCGGACTTGCTATTTCAAAGCGGCTGGTAAACGTTATGGGTGGCACTATCAGCGTAAAAAGTACGCCGGGAGAGGGGAGCTGTTTCAGCTTCACGGCCCGCTTCGGACTGCAGATTAATCCTGTCGCTCACTCAGCGTTTGCTGCCAGTCTGGAAGGGCTTTCTGCTCTGGTTGTCGATGACAACGCCATTAACCGTCAGATGTTGAACGGGTTCCTTTCCCGTTGGCAGATGGAGGTGCACCTTGTCTCTGATGGACATGCGGCTCTTGTGGCACTGGCCCGTATGCGTGAAGAAGCTGCACTGCCCCGTTTTGTGCTGACGGATGCCCAGATGCCCGGCATGGACGGTTGGGACCTTGCACAGCAGATCCGACGTGAAGAGGCGTATGACGGCATTCAGATTATGATCATGCCGAGTGCCGGGGTGCGTGGCGATGCGTGTCGCTGCAAGGAGCTTCGCATCGATGGCTATCTGACAAAACCGGTCATCCTTGAAGAGCTTCACGATGCCCTGGCAGCGGTCATCGGCGGGGTTGAAACCCGTTGGGTTGAAACCGGTGACGCAGAGCTGGTCACCCGTCACAGCGTTCAGGAAGAGAGATCCCACTGTGACATTCTGGTGGTGGACGATGTGGAGATAAACCGGGAGGTCTTACGTGCCACACTTGAAAAGCAGGGACACCGGGTAACCCTGGCTCAGGATGGGCGGGAAGCGGTGGACCAGTTTTTACGAACCACCTTTGATGTTATCTTTATGGATATTCAGATGCCGGTCCTTGATGGCTATGGTGCCGTGCGCGAAATCCGTGCAATTGAGTCAGGGCGAAATTCGGCACGGACGCCGATAATCGCCATGACCGCCTATGCCATGCAGGGGGATCGGGAAAAATGCCTGGCTGCAGATATGGATGCCTATCTTTCAAAGCCGGCCCGCCCTTCTGAAATAATTGCCGCACTCAACGAACTGGTGCCGCACCAAAGTCAGGCAGGTGAAGTCGGCCTGACGAACTCGGCACATTCCAATGCGGTGGCGCCGGTGTTTGCCCGGGATGAATTGCTTGAGCGTCTGGGCGGCCGGGAAGAGATGCTGGGGCGTTTCATCGAAATGTTCATCAGAAATGTTTCCTGTTTTCTGGAGTCGCTTCAGTCCGCCGTTGAAAGCGGTGACGAGGAACTAATACGTACTCAGGCGCACAGTATCAAAGGCGCCGCAGGCAATATTTCCGCTCGCAGGGTTTGGACAGTTGCCTCAGACATTGAGGCTCATGCGCGGGAGGGGCGCCGGGATGCTGCTGTCGCCCTGATTCCGCAGCTTGTAGATGAAATAGAGGCTTTTAAGCACGAGGTATCGAAGTAGGAAACATCCGAACATAATGACGTTAAATGGAGAATTGTCATGTTTGATGAAATAACCATACTGGCGGTTGATGATGACAGCATGAATCTGGAGATGCTTGACGTAATGCTGTCTGACCTCGATTGCACGCTGTTGAAGGCTGAAAACGGGCTACAGGCCTTAGAAGTATTAGAGACTGGGGCAGCAATTGATGTTGTGCTGTTAGATCTTGAGATGCCGGTCATGGATGGCTACGAAACGATCAAACGCATCAAGCAGAGTGCCGGCTGGCGGGATATCCCGGTGATTGTGGTTACTTCGGGAACCACCGAAGTAACGCGAACGCTGGCACTGGGTGCCAATGATTTTATTGCAAAACCGTATAATCCTGAGGAGTTGCGGCTGAGGGTCATGAACCATGTTCGCAGCAAAAAACTTTCCGATCTGGCAAAAGATATGAACAGCGTCCTCGAAGGGGAGGTAGTCAAAAAGACTGCAGCTCTGCAGAAAGCGCTCAGCCTGTCCCTTGAAGCTGAATACGAAATTTCGCTCCGTCTGGGGCGTGCCGCAGAATTTCGTGATATGGAAACCGGCATGCATACCAGGCGCATCAGCGAACTGTCCAAACGACTGGCACAACTAGGCGGCATAACAGAAGATGAATGTGAGGTGCTGCGTTTTGCTTCTCCGCTGCACGATGTCGGCAAGATCGGCATTCCTGACCGGATTCTGCTCAAGCCGGGCAAGCTCGACCAGACCGAATTTGATATCATGAAGGTTCATACCACCATCGGCGGCAAAATATTATCCGAAGCGGAACGCTTTCCTGTCATTGATACCGGCAGCATCATCGCTCTGCAGCATCATGAAAAATGGGACGGCAGCGGCTACCCTTCAGGGCTCAAAGGGGAACAAATTCACCGCTTCGCCCGGATCGTTTCCATAGTTGATGTCTTTGACGCTCTCTCCTCTGAACGCCCCTACAAGGAGGCTTTTCCGCTTGATAAGACGCTCAGGATCATGATAGAGGGGCGTGGCGAGTTTTTTGATCCAATCCTTCTGGACCTGTTTCTGGGCAATATTGATGACTTCGTCGCGATCAGGGAAAAACTGCAGGATGCACCGGAAGAGGATCGAGTGCATAACTGCGATATAGAAAGATTGGCATGACGAACATCCACACGCGAATGGAGCGCCCTCAATGAACGTGAATTCGCCATACCCGCATCCTCCGTCACCATCCGGTGCCGTGCAGAAGCAGCCGGAGAAAAATATATCCGCCACTCTGTTTCCGCGCCCGTCAGGTGCTCTGCTCGGAATGCTGGCTGGCTGGTTGCTCCTCTCTTTTTTCGCGGTGTCATATTTTACCGATAATCGCCTCGCTGCGGACTTTAAACAGCATTCCACTGAACTGAATCAGACGGCTGAAGCGGTCACGTACCACTTTGAGCGCTCACTGGCCTTTCTGAATGTCATGCCGGAAACCATTGCTGATAACCTGACGGTTATAACCACCCTGCGCTCACTGGAACGGCAATCATCCTGGGAAAAAGAATCTCCCGCCGACAAACGGCTATTTCTCAATTCCCGCAACGATGTTGCCGACCTCAATCACCATCTGGCAGCACAGAAGAAAGAATTGAATGTTGATGTTATCTGGGTTTTGGCCGCCAATGGAGACTGCATCGCCAGCAGCAATCATGACCGCCCCGAATCATTTGTGGGCATCAGTTATTCCGATCGAGCGTACTTCAAGAGCGCGAAAGAAGGTATGCGGGGCAGGCAATACGCAGTTGGTCGCCAGACCAATATTCCGGGTCTGTTTTTTTCAGCCCCCATCTATGACGGACTGCGCGTCATTGGTGCGGTGACCGTCAAAATCGACGTGACCACGCTTTCCCAATGGTTTAACCGCTTCAACTGTTTTGTGACTGATGCCTCCGGAGTGGTCATTCTTTCCAGCGACAAGCGCATAGATCTGCATGCTCTTAATGATGCTCCTGTTTTCCAGATGACGACAACCGCTCGTGATAAACAGTACAAACGTCGCGATTTTAAGGTGCTGAACATTGGAAACTTTGGGGCTCAGTTTTCCGCATACCCCTCACTTACCCTGCCCGAAAGCGACAATCGCTTCCTTTTGGCGCGCAGCCAGCCAAGCAAGGATGGCTATACCATATTTACCTATGCTGCGATGACAGATGTCGAACAGTTACGCATAGTGAAATTTCAGTTTACCATCTTGGTCTTCATTTCCGGAGCGGCACTCATTCTTCTTGTCACCGGAATGCGTCGATATCTGCGAGACATGCGTGACTCCATCGCCATGGCCGAAGCTGGCAGCCGGGCCAAGAGCACGTTTTTGGCGAACATGAGTCATGAAATCCGCACCCCGATGAACGGTATCATTGGCATGACGGAATTATGCCTGACGACTAAAATCGACGCAGAGCAGCAAACATATCTGAATGCCGTGAAGCGATCGGCTGATAATCTGCTCTCGATCATTAACGATATTCTTGATTTTTCCAAGATAGAAGTTGGCAAAATTGAACGTGACGATGTGCCGTTTCTGCTCTGTACGACCATCGGCCAGACACTGCAGGGTATTGCCGTACGGGCAACGGAGAAGGGGCTGGAGGTGCTTTTCGACCCGGCACCGGAGATCCCCGACGCCCTGATCGGCGATCCCGGACGTCTCCGACAGATACTCATTAATCTGGTTGGCAACGCCATCAAGTTTACCGCTCGTGGGCAGGTGATCGTATCGGTTCAGGTGGTCGAAGAAGATGAAGAAATGTGTACCCTCTCTTTCAGTATCCAGGATCATGGCATCGGAATTGCCCCGGAAAAACTGGGCAAAATATTTGACCCTTTTGAGCAGGGGGATATTTCAACCACCAAATCATATGGTGGCACCGGTCTGGGGCTTACGATATCCCGGAGTCTTGTTGAGTTAATGGATGGCACCATCCGGGTGGAAAGCGAGCTCGGTTCGGGAAGCACCTTTATCTTCACCGCCCGCTTTGGGATTCAGCAGATCCCGCCTGCGGTACATCACGAGCTGCCTCTCACCGGGTGTTCCGCGCTGGTTGTTGATGACATCGCCACAAATCGCGATATTCTGGCAAATTTTCTTGGCAAATGGGGTCTCCGCGTCACCGCAGCCGAAAATGCAGCCACGGCACTGAAGATGCTTGATGAATCAACCCGGATGGCCGCCCCTTTCGATTTTGCCTTGATAGATGTACAGATGCCGGAATGCGATGGCTGGCAACTGGTCGAGCAGATCCGCCGGCAACCGGTCCATGACTCTGTTCATTGCATTTTGCTCCCCAGCGCCGGCATGCGCGGCGATTCTAAGCGCTGCCGTGAGCTGAGGGTTGACGGCTATCTCACCAAACCGATCATTCATACGGAAGTGCATGACCTGCTGTGCCTGCTTATTTCATCCGGAAGCTCTCCCGGACAGGCGGAAAACATCCCGGTAACCCGCTATCAAATTTTGGAAAATAGGCAGCGGCTTGCTATTCTTGTCGCTGAAGATGTTCAGATCAACCAGATCCTCATTGAGACAATTCTGGCGCGCTATGGCCATGCCGTCACCATCGCCGGAAATGGAGAGGAAGCGGTGCAGGCGTGGCAGGACGCTGATGGCAGTTATGACCTTATCTTTATGGATGTTCAGATGCCGGTTATGGACGGTTTCGAGGCTACCCGTATGATTCGTGAACGTGAACGGGAACGTGCCGGGGGAGGGCATATCCCGATCATCGCCATGACCGCATATGCTATGAAAGAAGATATGGAGCGGTGTCGCGAAGCCGGTATGGATGATTACATCAGTAAGCCGTTTCAGCCGGAAGATATCGTGACCGTTCTGAAACGCATTGCGGCGCTTAACGTTGAACTGAACAGCCCCGCTACTCCGAATATTCCGGAAAATAATATTGAGACCGTCCTGGTTTTCGATAAAAAGGGGCTGCTGGTACGGCTTGGTGGAAAAGATGACATGCTGCAGCGTTTTCTGATCCTGTTTGAAAAAAATGTTTCCGGATACCTTGAAGCACTGCGACTGGCGGTAGAGGGCGGCAATGTCGAACAGATACGCCTCCAGGCCCACTCAATCAAAGGGGCGTCAGCCAACATATCTGCTCACAAAATGGTAGAGAGTGCCTCTTATCTGGAAATGATGGCACGTGATGGAGGCTGTGAAGAGTTGAGCGAACGGGTGACTCAGCTTGAAGCAGAATTTGTGGAGTTCAACAGGGTTGCTCAGGAATCATGTCAGGAAAAAACAGAATAAAGGACATCACTTTGATTTTGTTACGCGGTGAAATATGACAAACATAAAAGCGGAGACAGCCCTGACGGCACAATCCAGAGTGGCAACCTCGTCGCTTACGTTACTGCTGGTTGATGATGACCAGCTGAGCAGGGAGATGCTGGCCATTCAGTTGGGGGGGCTTTTTAAACACATTTACTCGGGGGCCGACGGCGATGAGGGTTTTCAGCTCTTTTGCGAACATTCGCCGGATATCGTGCTCACCGACCAGATCATGCCCGGTCTCTCCGGCCTTGACCTGAAACGGAAAATCCGCGCTACCGGAGCAAAAACTCCTGTCGTTCTCATGACCAGCACTATTGATAATAAAATCCTTCTGGAAGCGATTAATATCGGGATAGAGCGGTTTGTTCCGAAACCTTTTGATTTCCATCAGATTGTCCGGACTCTTACCAGCATTGCCCGGGAAACGATCAATGAACAGTTACTGGAAGAGCATCGCCAGCAGGAGGTTAATCATCTCCGCGACCTTGATGCCTATAATTCTCTGCAGCAGGAATCGGCCCGGCGCAAAGAACGCCATGTCGTGCGTCATGATCTGCGCAGTCAGGCTTTGAAGGGTGCCGGAGGCGTTCGCTGGGGGATCAATATTGCCTATTCACCTCAAGACATCATGTGTGGTGATGGCTATTCCGTGCGTAATCTGTTTGACGGCCGACAGCTTATCTTTGTCGTGGATGCCATGGGGCACGGCATGTCCGCCTCACTGACAGCAATGCTGGCGACGTCATTTTTTAACTATCAGGTTGAAAATCTGCATCTGTGGGGAACCTTCACCCTGCGGATATTCCTTAAGCGCTTTAAGGAATATCTTGCCAGTATGCTGCTTGAAGATGAGGTGCTATCGTGCGCTTTCTTTCTGATAGATCTGGTAAAGGAAGAGATCAAAACGGCTGTCTTTGCGCTGCCTCCGCTGATGATACGGGGATTGGACGGCTCAGTCAGGCGGGTACGCGGAGAGAACCCGCCTATTGGGATTTATCCCAGCGAAACCAGGATCAGTACCATTTCTCTGACCAACGTCGCAGATATACTGATAATGACAGACGGTGTCTCAGATGCACTCCTTACTGAAGGTGGTTCATACCGCGAAGTGCTTGAGGCTGATTACCGGGCGGCACCGACACTCCCTGCATTGCAGCGTCGCTTCAGGGCAAAAACCGAGCAGGTAATCCAGGATGATTTGACCCTGATCCTGGTGCGGCGACTGGATTTAGATTCCGACTGGAACTGGAACGTGAAGCCTGATGTAACGCTATCCGCTGTAAAAAGGACAGTTGAAGAGTTTCTTGAGGCGCTGGCGCTGGAAGCAGATGTGGCGCCCGGCGAACGTGCTGAGTTGAACATTGCTCTGACCGAAGCGCTGACCAATGCACTTGAACATGGCTGCAGGGGGGGCAGGAATGATGGAGAGAGCCAGGACCGTGGGGAGGAGGCCGCTCTCGAAAAAGAGGAACTCCTGCCGGTGGCGGAGATTGTGTTTTGTGCAACTCTCTGGCGCGGTGCCAAAAAGCCTCTGCTGATCATGAAGGTCTGCGATAACGGCCCCGGAATGTCGGCAGCAGCACTTCAAACAGTAATCGATGATATTTCGCTTCATGATAGCGGCCTGCGGCTGATTACCCGAAATAGTGAGGTCGTTTTTCTCGATGAAGCGGGCGGATGCCTGATTATGTTGAAAACACTTGAGGGAGGAGGCGCCTGTGCACATTGAAAATAATATTGTCATATTCGCCGTATTGGAACGCAGGAGTATATATGCCGCGCGATAACGGATCCAAATGGAAAATACTGGTTGTCGACGATGAGCCGACACTGCTCGACCTGATTGTGCAATTACTGCGCAATGAAGCATGTGTGGTTGAAACCGCCACCAATGCCACTCTGGCCTGGGATATGCTGAACCAGGCCGGTAGCAATTTCAGCATGGTGATACTGGATCGTATGATGCCCGGTGTTGACGGCCTTGAGCTGTTGCGCAGAATCAAGGCTGACAGCCGCTTGGCGGCACTGCCGGTGGTCATGCAGTCAGGCGCGACATCGTCAGAGCAAATTTCAGAAGGCATCGATGCCGGCGCCTTCTATTATCTGACCAAGCCATTCGTGCCAAAGGCGCTGCAGTGTATAGTCCGTTCTGTTCTCGCTGATATTGAACTTCGGGAAGTGGTGTCTGCTCAGACGGCACGCTATACCGAAACACTTAAAAATTTCACCTCAGCGGAGCTCCGTTTCTCCACGCTTGAAGATGTCAGTCGCGTGGCGGGAATCCTGGCTTCAATGTGCCCTGATCCCGATGCGGTATCCAGCGGATTGGTAGAATTGCTGCTTAATGCGGTGGAACATGGCAATCTCGGAATTAGTTACGATGAAAAAAAACGTCTTATGTTCGAAGACAGCTGGGAAAAGGAGCTGAGGCACCGTCTCACCTTGCCTGAGTATGCCGGCTTGAGCGCCACGGTCACCGTTGAACGGGGTGAGAGCACGCTGGATTTTCGGATAACGGATCAGGGGAAAGGTTTTGACTGGGCACAATATCTTGACATAGACCCGAAACGATCACTCGATCCGAACGGCAGAGGCATTGCCATGTCGCGTCGTTTTTCGTTTGCCTCGGTTGAATTTGAGGGCGTTGGCAATGTGGTGAAGGCAACGGTTCTACTGTAACAATCCAATAATGTACTCGCGGTTGGAATAAAAAAATACGGAACTATCCGCATCCCTCACCGGTTTTTGGAGCAAACAATGAAAATACGAACGAAACTTTTTACCAATGCAGTGCTCGCTGTCGTAGGTATAGCGGCCCTGGCTGCGCTCTCGCTGTATGTCATCTTTTCCATAAAGGGAAGTATATCGACGCTGACGCAACGATCGACGCCGCTTCAGATAAAAACATTCGAGATACAGCGCTCCATTGAATCGCTATCGGGGCAGTTGCTGCAGATGACGGCGGCACAGAACAGTGCCGAGGTTGACACGCGGGCGGGAGATGTTTCCCGAGAAATGGAGACGGTAAAACGGCTTTCATCGGAAATTGTGGCGCTCGGTGACCAGAACGCCATTGATATCCAGGTGTTTTCGAGCCTCCATGACACGGTTAAGGCATCAGTTGGAAAACGGCTTGCGTCAGTCGAGGTGTTCAGGAAAGAGATGGCGTCGCTTGAAGCATCGCTTGTCAGCGTTGACAAAACTCTCCAGTCGGTCAGAAAGAATATCGACGATTTGAACGCCGGCGTTGCCCAGAAGGTTTCCGGAACAATCAAAACCTCTTCAGCGCTCTTCAAGGGGTCAACTGTTGTCAGCGAATCACAGATTATGCTCCGCGAAATGCTTGTGGCCGCCTACGATCTTGACCTGGCCAAGAGCAAAACCGAGGTGTTTGCCATAAAGAGCAAAGTCAAACGTTTAAACGATTCTATCCAGTCAGCCTCTTTTGATGGGCCTGCGGTTAAAACCTCCGTGCAGACAGTGTATGATCAGTTTATTAAAGATGGCGGTCTCATCGCGCTGAAAAATAAAATTATGTCGGGCGACGCGGCGGCACCGGCAGAGTTTGCTGCAGTCAAGCGTGCGACCATCAATCAAATCAACGAAACCGGCCTGAAAATGGAGACTATCGTTGACGGGCTTGCTAAAAAAGTTGAGCACGGTCAGACCGATGTAGAAGCCGCGCTGAAACAGCGTCAGGCGATCAATGCGCTTATTGCGGCAACCGGGCGGCTTGAGGTTGATTCGAAAACACTTGAGGCACAGTCACGTATGGTGTTGCTGTCTGACACAAAGGAAAAATACGAGCAGGCAGTTGCGGCGGTCGAACGGCTTAAAAACGTCATCAACAAAGATGTTGCTGAAGTTGATACGGTCATCCGCACTATCACGGGGCGTGCCTTTGCAGCAACCGGTGCAATCCGGTCGGTGGTCAGTTCCGTGGATGCTATTGTAAAAACGCAGCGGGATGTGATTACCGCCAATAGTGAAGTTTCCGATGCCATGCGAAAAGTTAAAGAAGCCGCCCTGGCAGCAGAAAAGGGGGGCAATGAGAGGGTAAAGTCTGTTGAAACAAAGCAGAAAGATGTCGTTTCTTCAGTCAACTCAAAGGTTACTAGTTTTACCTTTTTGATACTGGTCATTTCAGTTGTGGTGGTGATGGTTGTTTCAGGTGCCGGATTGGCTATCGCCACATCAATAAACAAGTCCTTACGTGAAATTACCGAGCGGGTTCGTGACCTGTCAGAAGGTGAAGGCGACCTGAGCAAGCGTATTGCTATCAGTGCCAAAGATGAGATCGGCACCGTTGCCGGTTATATTGACCAGTTTATCGCCAAGGTACAGGGGAGTATCTCACAGTCAGTAGAAAGCGGTCACGAAACAGCCGTGGCAAGCCAGGAGCTGTCTCACATTGCCGCTAATCTGTTGGAGACTGTTCAGCGTCAATCTCTATTGATTGCCGAGGGGGATAAATTAACCCAGGATGTGGCCGGTAATCTGGATGTTACCGAAGATATGGCTATTTCCACTACGGAAGCGATTGAGGCAACACGAACGGTTCTTGCGCGCTTTGTGGGGGATTTGAATAATACCGGTAATATTATCATTGGTGAGTCTGAAAGCCAGGCTGTCATGGCGGCCCAGGCTCAGGAGTTAGCTGATAAAGCGGGAGATATTCGCCAGGTATTGGAAATTATTGCGGACATTGCCGACCAAACTAATCTGCTGGCATTAAATGCATCGATCGAGGCGGCCAGAGCAGGGGATGCCGGGCGGGGATTTGCCGTAGTGGCCAACGAAGTACGGGCTTTGGCTGCCAAAACACAAAGCTCGCTGGAACAGATCAACGGCAGCATTAATGCGGTGGTCAACGGTGTTGAACGGGTCTGCGTCGGCAACGAGCAGGCGGTGTCACGGATGCGGGAAATCGCCGCTTCAACCCGCGGCCTGATCGATACAGTGGGAGGAACCGGTGAACGACTGAAGGATTCGGTCGATATCTCATCTAATCTGGTCAAAAAGAGTACCTATATCGCCACACGAACCAAACAACTTATTGAATTGATGAACCAGATCTGTATCCTTTCGGAGCAGAATCGCTCTGTTTCGGTCGAGGTTAGTGGCGTTTCGGCCAATTTGGCAGAAAAATCTGATAACCTGCGAGAGGCGCTGGAGCGTTTTAAAATATAGCGATGCACAATATACCCCTGGAACAATTGAACTTTCGCACCAAACCCCTCCAAACCTCCCCTTATCAAGGGAGGCTTAAAGGCTTCCCCCCTGATAAGGGTACCCTCTGGGGCATAAAGGGACTGAGGGGGGTTGATTTTAGATGTTATACCCCACAAAAAAGGAGAATTACCCATGTCTGTTCGATTCAAAACAATTGCGTTGGTCAGTGCCGTAGTAACCATTTTTGGTGTTCAGTGCCTGTCTGCCGGTGAAAAGGAAGAATCAATTGCAACGGCAATGGTTGAATATCTGATTTCCGCACGGGCGGTTATTGCCCAGAATCAGAAGCTTATTAATGACGCGTCGCAGGGTGACAAGGGTTTTACCGCTGCCGTGTATGAACAGCAGGTCCGCAAGGAGTTTTTGAACCGTACTTCCACCGACATAACCAAGATGGCTGCTGACGATTTCGGTAAAGCACTGTCTGATATCCACCAATCGGCAAAGCAGGTTATTACTGACGCCCAGGCCCAGATAAATGTGCCTGGCAAAGATTTTAAAGGGTTCAACCCCGCAGCGTTTGGTGCACGGGTCGGTGCAGTGCTGCAAAAGCGGTCGGACATCCAGATCAAGCAGACGAGCCTCCACTTTCGGGCGACCTACAACAAGCCAGATGATTATGAAACAGCCCTCCTGAAAAAATTCACCACCGGAACAAAAGATCAAACTCACACCGAAGAAACCACTGTTAACGGTAAAAAAGTTCTCCGCTATCTGGTGCCGGTATACATTGCTAAATCCTGCCTCAACTGCCATGGCGATCCGATCGGAGCTATGGATATATCCGGCCACAAGAAGGAAGGTTATAAAGAAGGAGACCTTCGGGGCGCAATCAGCATTATCGTACCGGTAAAATAAACATACATAAAAGGAGATACCTTATGGAAATTAAACATAATGGCAGTAACGAACTGATCATCAGCGGTAACATCAAGTCAATTGAAGACAGTGTCGAGATCAAACAGGCCATCAATGCGCTTCAGCAGAAGGGTGCCAAGAACCTGCTCCTGAGAATTCAGGACTCTTTTTCAATGACATCGACCGTAATCGGCCACCTGATGAAGCTGGTCAATCTTGACAAACTACCGGTGTCTCTTGTTGTCGGTGACCGGCGCCTCTATGAGCTACTGGAAGAGCTCAGCCTTATACAGCCTTTTAATGTACGCCTGATCGAAAAATAAGATGCCGATTTAACTCCAAGGTAAGGGAAAAAATGAACTTTTTAAGTGATTGGAAAATCCGGAACAAAATTCTTGTTGCCCCGGCGATGATGGCTGTTTTTATGACGGTGTGGGTTATTGCCTATCTGCTGCCGCTTTTTGAGAAGAACCTCCTTAAGGAAAAACAGACGGCAACCCGGCACGTTGTCGAGATGACGTGGGGGCTGCTGGCTGAAATAGATGGGCAGGTGAAATCCGGTTCTCTTTCGCTTGAAGATGCTAAAAAACTGGCGGCACAACGGCTTGGCACCCTTCGCTACGAAGAAAAGGAGTATCTCTGGATTAACGATCTTCAGCCGCGCATGATTATGCACCCATATAAACCGGAACTGGTCGGCAAGGATTTGACTGAAATTAAAGATCCGACCGGAAAGCCTGTCTTTATGGAGTTTGTCAAGGTCTGCAAAGAAAAGGGAGGAGGATTTGTTAATTACCTCTGGCCCAAGGCGGGAGAGAGTAAGCCGGTGACCAAGGTGTCGTATGTCAAGCTCTATGAGCCGTGGGGCTGGGTTGTCGGCAGCGGCATCTATGTAGATGATCTCTACAAAGAGATGTTTTTTATTAAAATGATTTTGCTGGGGGGAGATCTGGCGTTTGTCCTGTTTATCATGACGATATCTATCCTCATTAGTCGTCAGGTGACGGTTCCGGTCAGCCATATGTATGCCATGGCGGATGATCTTGCCCATGGAGAGGGTGACCTGACAAAACGTCTCGGCCTTACTCACAAGGACGAGATTGGAGCGGCCGCCGGTTTGATAGACCAGTTTATCGCCAAGGTGCAGCATAGCGTGGCTCAATCTGCCGATAGCTCAAACGAAACAGCTGTCGCCAGTCAGGAGCTTTCCCATATCGTAGCCAACCTGTCCGGTATTCTTCGCCGGCAGACAATCATGATCGAAGAAAGTGATCTGCTGACCCGGGATGTGGCGGGAAATCTGGATATAACCGAGGATATGGCCGTTTCAACAACGGAGACTATTGAAGCGACACGCACCACACTGTCGCGCTTTGTGGAGGAGTTGAGCCGGGCCGGCAACATAATTATTAATGAATCGGTCAGCCAGGCGGCAATGGCCACCGAAACTCAGGAATTGGCAGTCAAGGCGACTGATATCAGCAAAGTTCTCGAAATTATTGCAGATATTGCCGATCAGACCAACCTGTTGGCGCTGAATGCTTCGATAGAGGCTGCCCGGGCAGGAGAGGCGGGACGGGGATTTGCCGTGGTAGCCGACGAAGTGCGGGCACTCGCTGCTAAAACGCAGAACTCACTTGCCCAGATAAACAGCGGGGTACGGGCGGTAGTTACCGGTGTGGAACGAGTGTGCGGGGCTAACGAGAAAAGTGCTGCGCGGATGCGTGACATTGCCGAGGAGACCCGGCGTCTGATCACAAACGTCAGTGAGACCGACGAGAGGCTGCGCGGAGCGGTAGATATCTCATCCGACCTGGTAAGTAAAAGCACGTATATTGCTACCCGCACTAAACAGCTGATCGAATTGATGCAGCAGATTATTATTCTGACCGAACAGAACAACGCAGTGGCCGGAGAAGTTGGCGCTGTTGCTTCAACTCTGGCAGAAAAGTCTGAAAATCTGCGCGGGGTACTTGCGAGATTCAAAGTCTGATGCCGTCAGCACCAGCCATACAATCAGAAAACCGGCACCGTTCATTCCGGAATGACATGCTCACCGGTGTCATCTTCGGGGTGGCCGGTTTTGCACTCAACTGGTTTAAGCTGGAGCTGTTCTTTAATATTGATTTCCTTTTCGGTTCGATTCTCACCATGTTTGCCCTCATGCGTTTTGGCTTGGTGACCGGCGTTACGGCTGCGCTTATCGCGGCAAGCTGCACGTGGCACCATTGGCACCAGCCGTGGGCGATAATAATCTTCACCACCGAAGCCCTCTGTACCGGTCTGCTGTGCCGGAAGCGGAACGCGGATGCCGTGATCGCAAACCTCACCTTCTGGCTCAGTGGCGGTCTTCTGCTGGTTCTGCTGTTTTATCAGCAAATCATGGGTTTTTCTTTTTCATCATCCCTTATGATCGCCCTTAAACAAGGGGTTAACGGCATAGCCAACACTCTGGTGGCGAGCGCCCTCTCTCTCGCGTACTGCTATAAATACCGCCACCAGGAACGACTGCCGAGCCTGCGCCAGCTTGTTTTTGTGACGGTCTCGCTGTTTGTTGTGGTTCCCGCCTTTTTCTTTCTTTATATCGATACCCGGCGCTCTCTTGACACACAACTTGCCGATCACCGCGCGAAAGCATTGCTGTCAGCACGTGTTGCCCGGCAAGGTGTCGCCCTTTGGTTCCAGCGCAGTCAGGAAATCGTCCGCTATCTTGCGGCGACCAGTAGCTCTGCCGCGAAGTTAACGCCTCTCTCCCTGCAACAAAAACTGGATACTGCGCGGACTACCATGCCGGAATTGAAACGCGTGGCAATGGTTGATCTCCATGCAGTCACGCGGGCCTTTTCACCTGCCGTCGATGAAAACGGCGTCTCCACCATTGGAATAGATCTCTCAGGCCGCCAATTCATCACCAAAGTCTCTGCTGCACCGCACACCATGGTGACGGAGCTGATTGTTGGTAAAATCGGTACGCCGGGAGCGCGGCTTGTAATAGCTGCTCCTATCATTGAAGGTTCTCGCTATCAGGGAGCACTCTTTGGTGTTGCGGAACTTGATTCTCTCAAAAAACTGCTGCAGAGTTCGATTCATTCAGACGACATGAATGCGACGCTCGTAGATGATGCGGGACGGGTCGTGGTCAGTACAACACCCACTCTACAGCCGCTTGATGAGTCTTCATTACCCCCAAGCGGCACGCTCAAGACGCTCGAAGACGGAGTCAGTCACTGGGTGCCGGAATTGAAGCCGGGCATGAGCCGTGCGAAACGCTGGATGACATCGTTTTACCGGACGGAGCTTCCCGTAGAGACTCTCCCCGGCTGGAAAGTCGTGGTGGATACTTCTCTTAAGCCGACACTGAGGACTATTGGTCAGCAGACTTCACAGGCATTGGCAGGGGTCGGAATATTACTGCTGCTGCTGATTTATTTTTCGCGGCGTTTTTCTAAAAAAATTGCCGCTATTATTTCTGACTTTGAAGGGATGACGCGTCAACTGCCGCTAAAAATTTCAGCGGGAGAGACCATCGAATGGCCGCCGCCTTCAACCAGTGAAATGCAGGGATTAACAGAAAGTATCCACCTGATGAGCGAAGTGATGCGGCAATCTTATGCCAAACAGCAACACCTGAATGAGTTTCTTGAACGACAGGTCGAGGAGCGTACCAAGGAGCAGGCGGTAATACTGGAAAATGCCGGAGTCGGTATCTCTTTTGTCCAAAATCGCCGACAAAAGTGGGCGAACGCAACTTTTAGCCGGATATTCGGCTACAGCGCTGCAGAGGTGGCAGATGCGAGCACCAGCATGTTCTACCCTTCGAATGAGGAATATGAACAGTTCGGCAGCGAAGCATATGCTGCCCTGGCGTTGGGCGAAACTTTTTCGAAAGAGCTGCAGATGCGGCGCCGCGACGGCACATTGTTCTATGGCAGATTTACCGGAAAGTGCATCGACCTGACTGATCCCGGTGCTGGAAGTATCTGGATTTTTACAGATGAAACGCTCCGAAGGGAACAAAAAGCCATGCTGCAGCAGAGTCATGATCTTCTCACGACCTTTTCTCAGCAGATTCCGGGGATGATTTACAACTTTCAGCTATTTCCGGATGGTCGTTCCTGTTTTCCCTACGCCAGCCAGGCTATCAATGAAATGTATGAAGTAACTCCGGATGAGGTGCGTGAGGAGGCCTCATCGGTCTTTGCCGTTCTGCACCCGGATGACTATGACGAAATTGCGGAGTCGATTGCGGTGTCTGCTCGTACATTACTGCCGTGGGAGCTTCAATATCGTGTGTCTCTGCCTCGTCAGGGCGTTCGCTGGCGCTATGGTTTTGCTCGTCCAGAGGCGATGCCGGATGGCAGCGTACTCTGGTATGGTTTCATTACGGACATTACCGCACAAAAGAATCTTGAATTTGAGCTGAGTCAGGCTCGCTACGCCGCAGAATCTGCCAGTCGCGCCAAAAGTGAATTTCTGGCAAACATGAGCCACGAGATTCGTACGCCAATGAACGGTGTGTTCGGCATGACCCAACTTCTTGAATTTACCGACCTGACCAAGGAACAGCAGGAATACGTGGAGGTCCTTAAGGTATCTGCCAGAAACCTGCTGTCACTGATTAATGACATTCTTGACCTGTCGAAGATCGAGGCCGGTAAGATCAAACTCGAACTAACCCAATTCAGTATCCAGCACTGCGTTAACGATATTGGCCTGATGCTGAAATCAGCCCTCTTTGAAAAGGGGCTTGCTCTCGACGTGGATGTGTCTGATGACGTACCGCCCGTGCTGATGGGCGACCCGCTCCGGGTCAAACAAATCATTCTCAACCTGCTCGGAAATGCGGTTAAATTTACAGAGCGGGGAAGGGTCTCCATTACGGTACAGCTCCTTGCACAGTATGATTTCTCCGTTCTTATAGAGATTGCGGTGCGTGACACCGGTGTCGGCATCTCAGCTGCGGCCCTTGACGATATTTTCAAGCCATTTGTGCAGGAGGATGGCTCTATAACCAGAAAATTCGGTGGGACCGGCCTCGGTTTGACCATAAGCCGTCGTCTTGTGGAGCTGTTAGGCGGAGCTATTACCGTTGAAAGTTCGCTACACGCGGGCAGCTGTTTCAAGGTGACGCTGCCGTTTTCTCTCTGCACGGAGAGTGATGCTGCTCTGGTTACTCCACGGCAATCACCGTTGTGTTGGGATGGCCCGCCACTACGGATACTGTTTGTGGAAGATAATCCGGTGAACATTGCATTTGGGTCATCCTTGCTTAATAAGTTGGGGCACGAAGTTGTGGTTGCAGAAAGTGGCAGTGAATGCCTCCTGCTATTGAAGCAGGAGGCTTTTGATCTTGTCTTGATGGATATCCAGATGGCGGATATGAATGGCGAAGAAACTCTGCAAAGAATCCGTACGATGGAGCGGATGAACTCCTTCCACCAGCCGGTTATCGCATTGACGGCCTACTCGCTGCGTGGCGAGAAGGAGCGTTTTCTTGCGGAAGGTTTTGATGGCTATGTTTCGAAACCGATTGAAGTAAATGAACTGATCTATGAGATGAAGCGGGTAACGGGTGTGGTCGGGAAAACGAACCATGCCGCTGAGGAGGAATAAAGTGGATAAACGATTCAAGATACTTGCCGTGGATGATGAACTATTTAATATCCAGGTGCTCACCGCCGCTCTGGAAGATGAGTATGAAATGTTCACTGCACTGGGTGGGCATGAGGCAATCAGCATACTAAAGAAAAAGACGCCTGATCTTATTCTTCTGGACGTTATGATGCCGGATCTGAGTGGTTTTGACGTCTGCAAAATCATTAAGTCTGATGCGACGTTTGCAGACATTCCTGTTATCTTTCTGACGGCATTCGACACCCTTGATGGAGAAATTCGGGGGCTTGAGCTCGGCGGTATAGATTATCTTACCAAGCCGGTAAATTTTGAGCTGCTCAAGCTGCGGGTGCGGAATCATATCGAATTGAAGGAACGAAATGATCAGGTGAGGGAACAACGGGATCTGCTCGCGCACCAGAAAGAAGAGCTTGAAGCGGCACTTGCCCGTGTCAAACGGCTCGAGGGGATTATCCCTATCTGCATGTACTGCAAAAGTATCCGCACAGATAAGGATTCCTGGCAAAGGTTGGAGGCATACATTACAGAGAACACCGATGCACAGCTGAGCCATGGCATGTGCCCGGACTGTTTTGAAAAAGAGTACGAAAATATAGCCGGAATAAAACACTGACGATATAAAATTTTGCGTTATTCTTTAGTGTACATTACCGCCACTGCCCGGGCAGTGGCGGTGCCGACAGCAACCCACCCGTGCAGCAGGCTTGAATCGTAATAAATACTGTCTCCGCTTCGCATGCGCAGCACTTCATCGGTGTAGTGAAAATCAAGTTCCCCCTCAATAATATAGACGAATTCCTCGTCGCCATCATGCTTGAAGAATAGTGAGTCATCCCACTCCTTGTTCTCAAACTCAATCAGAAACGGCTCCATATGTTTGTGCCGGAGGCCCTGCGCTAACGAGTGATAGGCATACGGCCGGGTCATCTCATTTAATGCCGGGCGGTGAACCTTTTCGTCTTCGCGCACATCCTCTCGTCTCGTCAGCACATACTTCTGCCGATTACCGGCATCCGCAAAGAAAAAATGGATATCAACCTTAAGCCCTTTGGCTATCTTAAGCAGTGTGGCAATGGGGGGTATGACCTGCTGATTTTCGATTTGAGACAATAGTGGCTTGGAAAGCGTCGTCAGTTCAGATAATTCCTGAAGTGTCAGCCGTTTTTGCTGACGAAGCCCCCTGATTTTCTCACCGATTCGGAATTCTCTAATTTGCTCTTTAATATCTGTTGTCATGGAGACCTCATTGTTCTGATTGAATATGGGCACTTTTACACAAAGTGAGCGGCGATACAATAACATATTTTTGCTGGATAGAACGATGGTGGTTTACGCCTGAATTGCTGAGATTTAAGACGTTTCAGAACGAAGCTGATGGCGATACATTGGCGAATCATTCAGCCCAGAAAAACTGTTAGCCGCAAAAAAACGCAAAAAGCACAAAAAATATCAGTGAGTTATGACATGCATCGAGATCGCCAAACAGGTTAAGTGTCTACTCAACGTAATAAGCGGTTTTTTGTGACTTTTGTGCCTCTTTGTGGCAATGAACTGCCGGATGTAGGTTCAGTGCACACCGTGCCTGGACAGTGGTGCGTGAGGGTTTGTGAGCCCTTATTGGCGAAATGCAACCTATTTTCTCCGCAGTATCCGCTTGTCACCGAGTCGAATTGTCACCTTCTGTGAATCAAAATGCTCCAGCACCGGAAACATAAACTTTCGCGACAGGCCTGATAATTCACGATATTCAGCAAGAGTTATTTCACCTTTTTCCTTGAGGTGCCCGGTCAAAAGCGCCTCCAGGTTCGCCAGTGGTTCCGGTCGGTAGAAAATATCGCTCTTCAACTTTATAACCAACCCTTCGACAACGAGCAGCGACAAGTGCTCAAGGGCCAATTTTTCTGATATTTTCAGTAAATCGCAGAGGTCTCTCAGAAACGGCGGCTCTGCACCACCTTTTTCGAGTTCATCCAGAATCTGCTGATGAATAT
>CAIRND010000395.1 GCA_903879825.1 uncultured Geobacteraceae bacterium | reverse complement strand
CATGCAGAGGCCCATGCGGCGTTCCTCAGCGTTAGCGAAACGCTCACCCGCTCGATGGCCCAGGCTCTTGCTCTGGAAATGTCGTTGCGACAGGCGCTGGGGGATGATGTTGAAGAATATGACCACTCCCCGCCTTCCCGGGAAAATCTCCCTGACACAGGGGTCAGCACGGTTGCATTCTACCGCGATATGTGTCTAGAGTTTGCCCGTGGTTCGGTCGGACGCATGCTTGGCGCATCGTTTGCCCCCGTGGACAATTTCCCCACCCGTGTCCGGTTACCGGATGAACCGTTAATGCTGGTGGATCGCATTATATCTATTGAGGGTGAACCACGTTCCATGACTCATGGCAGGGTGGTTACAGAACATGATATTCACCAAAACGCCTGGTATCTTGACGGCGGATGCATCCCGACCTGTATTGCCGTCGAGGCGGGACAGGCTGACCTGTTTCTTTCCGGCTATCTCGGCATTGATTTTATCACGCGCGGCCTGGCGGTCTACCGTCTGCTTGATGCCGTGGTCACCTTCCACCGTGGCCTGCCCGGGCCGGGCGAAACGATCAGCTACGACATCCATATTGAACGTTTCTTCCGTCAGGGTGACACCTGGCTGTTCCGTTTTTTCTTCGAAGCCACGGTGGGCGGTCAGCCACTTTTATCCATGCGTGACGGCTGTGCCGGTTTCTTCAGTCAGCAGGAATTGGATGCAGGTAAAGGCATCGTACGACCGGTGCTTGATCTGCGCCCTACAACCGGCATCCGCCCTGATGACTGGCAGGAATTGGTTCCGATGGCTCGTGAGGGGTTTGATGCCGTCCAGCTTGACCGCCTGCGCAGCGGCGATCTTGCCGGTTGCTTTGGCCCGCTGTTCGATGGTTTGGCTCTCTCACACCCTCTGACTATTCCGGGCGGCAGGATGCGTCTGGTTCACCGCGTCAATGAAATAGACCCGAACGGCGGGCGGTGCGGCATCGGCATTATCAAGGCTGAAGCGGATATCCACCCGGATGACTGGTTTATTACCTGCCACTTTGTCGATGACAAGGTCATGCCGGGTACCCTGATGTATGAATGCTGCATGCATACCCTGCGTATCTACCTGCTCCGCTTGGGGTGGGTGGCCGAAACAGCTGGTTCCGTCTGGGAACCGGTGCCGGGTGTGGCCAGCAAGCTCTGTTGTCGCGGCCAGGTTCTGCAAAGCACCGCCGTGGTCACCTATGAAGTTACCATTCGTGAAATTGGCTACCGTCCGGAGCCGTACGTGATCGTGGACGCTCTGATGTATGCCGACGGCAAGCCGATTGTGGAAATAACCAGCATGTCGGCCCGCCTGACCGGCACAACCAAAGAAAAGTTGCAGGCCTTGTGGCATAAAGACACTGAGCAATACGATTCTGCCAAAGCGGCGCTTTATACCAAAGAACAGATTCTGGCCTACAGCAACGGCAACCCGTCTGATGGCTTTGGCGAACGCTATCGCATCTTTGATACCGATCGCAAAATTGCCCGACTGCCGGGACCGCCTTTTCAATTTATGGATCGGGTTACCGCCGTTCGAGGCCAACCGTGGCAGATGACTGCCGGGGCCATGGTTGAAGCCCAGTATGACCTTCCCGCGTCAGCATGGTTTTTTGACGCCGAACGTCAGGCCCGGATGCCGTTCTCAATTCTACTTGAAGCTGCGCTGCAGCCATGCGGCTGGTTGGCTGCCTATGTCGGCTCGGCCCTGACCAATCCACGGGACATTTCCTTCCGCAACCTGGGCGGTACGGCTGTTCAGCATCGGGTGGTGACACCTGACAGCGGCATGCTCACCTGCAGCGCGGTCATGAAAAAAGTTGCCACCAGCGGCGGCATGATCATTCAGGAGTTCGATTTCAGCGTTGCTGACCGACAGGGAATTCTCTACGAGGGTGACACCATGTTCGGCTTCTTTGCGAAAGAGACGTTAGCACACCAGGTAGGTATTCGCGATGTAAACCCCTACCAACCGACGGCTGCTGAAACGGAGCGAGGCCAAAGCCTCCCTTACCCGGAAACAGCTCCTTTCCCTGAAAAGCAGTTGCGGATGATTGACCGCATTGAGCTGTTCGTTGTCGATGGTGGCCCGCAGGGACTGGGCTACATCAGAGGCATCAAGGACGTCGATCCTGACGAATGGTTCTTTAAAGCGCATTTTTACGAAGATCCGGTTACTCCTGGCTCACTGGGGCTGGAATCGTTTATCCAGCTGGTAAAGTTTGCTGCCGTTGAGCGTTGGGGGTATCAGGATGGTTCAATTATCTCGGCTGTGGCGCTCGAGAAAACACACCGCTGGCTCTATCGAGGTCAGGTAGTACCGACAAACACGCGGGTTACGGTCAGCGCCTGGATTACCGCAGTGGATGATCAGAAGCGCATTTTAACTGCTGACGGCTTTCTTGCTGTGGATGGAAAGCTAATCTATCAGATGAATGATTTCACGGTAACTATGGAGTCTTAAATGAAATATAAAAAAGTTACTATTGAGGCGCTCGGCTATGAGTTAGCGCCGGTAGTTGTGACCACCGCTGAACTTGAGACCCGTCTGGAGCCGCTGTACCGTTACCTGCGCATTGTGCCGGGACAGCTGCAGGCCCTGACCGGTATTCGCGAGCGGCGCTGGTGGGAACCGGGTTATCCGCTTTCCCATGGCGCCATTGCCGCTGCCAGAAAAGTGCTGTTAGCCACCGGCATTTCTCCGAACGAAATCGGTGCGCTTATCTATGCAGGCGTCTGCCGGGAACAATTCGAGCCAGCCACCGCCTGTCGCGTAGCCGCCGGACTCGGCATCGCAGGCAAAGCAGCCGTTTTCGACCTTTCCAATGCCTGTCTCGGAGTCCTCAACGGTATTCTTGATGTAGCCAACCGGATCGAACTGGGACAGATCAAGGCGGGTCTGGTCGTTTCCTGCGAAAGCGCCCGTGAAATCAATGACATCATGATTGCCCGTATGCTTGAAGAGCGGACGATGCAGCACTTTGCCGCCTCGTTGGCAACTCTGACCGGCGGATCAGGTGCTGTGGCAATTTTGCTGACAGACGGCTCCTTCACCGGATCATCCCGGCGCCAATTACTGGGGGGCATCACCCAGGCCGCCCCGGAACACCACCGACTCTGCCTGTGGGGCATTACGCCGGACGGCAAGGGGGGCTATGTTCAGTCCATGTCTACAGACGGGGTCAATGTCATGAACTATGGTGTCGAACTGGGACGACGTACCTGGGATGAGTTTCTCCCGCAAGTTGGCTGGAAAACGTCAGATGTGGATCAGGTTATCTGCCATCAGGTTGGCTCCGCCCATCAGAGCGCGATTCTCAAGTCACTCGATATTCCGGCAGAAAAAGACTTCACCACCTATGAATATCTCGGCAACATGGGTACCGTTTCCCTGCCGCTGACCGCCGCAATTGCTGATGAACGGGATATCCTTGAAGCGGGTGACAAGGTTGCCTTTCTAGGAATAGGCAGCGGCTTGAACTGCCTTATGCTGGGGATGGAATGGTAAGTTACTCACTGAAAAGAGAATATCCCTTTATCGGAAAACGCTGCCTCATAGGCGGTCTCTCCTACCATTATCTGGACGAAGGTGACGGCACCCCGGTGGTGATGGTGCATGGCAATCCTTCCTGGTCGTTCTACTACCGCAACCTTGTCCTGTCACTGCGCGACCGTTATCGCTGCATCGTGCCCGATCACATCGGCTGCGGTTTTTCCGATAAACCGGGCGATGATCGTTACGACTACACCCTCTCCCGTCGTGTTGATGATCTGGAACAACTGCTTGATAACCTTGGAGTCACCAAAAATATCACCCTGGTCGTTCACGACTGGGGCGGCATGATCGGTATGGCATACGCGGTACGCCACCCGGAACGCATCGCACGAATCGTAATTCTCAATACCGGCGCCTTCCATCTGCCGAAAAGCAAACCCTTTCCCCTCGGCCTGCGTATCTGCCGCGACACCCCCCTTGGCACTCTGCTGGTGCGCGGTTTCAACGCCTTCAGCGCCGGCGCTTCTTACGTCGGCTGCAAGCGTAAGCCGATGAGCGCCGATTTGCGCGCCCTTTATCAACTCCCCTATGATTCATGGCAGAACCGCATCGCAACCCTCCGCTTTGTACAGGACATTCCACTTGCACCGGGCGATCGCGGCTATGACCTGATCAGCGCTATTTCTGACGGAATCGGACAATTCAGCACTCTGCCAATACTAATCTGCTGGGGAGAGCAGGATTTTGTCTTCGATCGCCACTTCCTGGCCGAATGGCAGCAGCGTTTTCCCGCCGCAGAACTGCACCGTTACCCGGATTGCGGCCATTACATTCTTGAGGACGCCAAAGACGAGGTAGTGCCGCTGATTTCGGAATTTCTTAACCGGACGGCGGGTTAATGATGTTTCGGGCTGGTAACTTTGATACGCAGAGAGCCTAACATGCTGTTTTAATTACTGTCCTGAATCGATCAAAAAGAGCGCTTATGTTTTCTGTATGACTTTTTCTTATACGCCTTTATTATTGATTGAAAGGAACGAAACAGATGCCTACTATTTCAATGTTTTACGGAATCATCATTCGGATGTATTTTGCACCGGGTGAACATCCGCCACCACACTTTCATGTATACTACAACGAGTATAAAGCTTCAGTGGATATTCGCACATGCGAAATCACTGAAGGTGGACTTCCAGGCAGACAGACAAAACTTGCACTCGCTTGGGCTGAGTTGCATCAGGAAGAGCTGTTAGACGACTGGGATCTTGTAATGAATGGAAAAGAGCCTTTCAAAATTCAACCTCTACAATAAGGAGTGGCGCTATGTACCCCTCAGTGAAAGAAGTTGTTCCTGGTGACAACTATGTTCTTAATATATCGTTCGACAACGGTGAGAACGGTGTTCTTGATATGACGCCTATCCTTGATTTTGGCATATTTCAGCGCATTAAAGACTATGATGCTTTCAAACGGGTTCAAGTATCGTTCGACACAATAGAATGGGATTGTGGGGTTGACCTCGATCCAGAATATGTCTACTCAAAATGTATTTCAAGTAAATCCGCATAATCAGCTGGCTGACGGGTCAAAATCAAAGCATGAAAACATGGAAAGCGATGTTTCAACCAGCGGCACGACCCGCCCAAATTGAGTTATTGGAAATGTGGTGGACACAACATTTTCACAACTTCCTGGATTGGAGTAATAATGCCATGGCAACGTACCCAAAAGTAAAAGCAGTGACGCCGCTTTCAGGAAAACAACTCTTAGTTACCTTCACCACTGGGGACACAAGGGTGTATGACTGCGCCCCTCTCCTCAACGAATCCTCTTTTTACTCACTCAAAGACGACGCTTTTTTCAAAAATGTTCATGTAGATCAAACAGGCTACGGAGTTGTCTGGAATGACAACGT
>CAIRND010000394.1 GCA_903879825.1 uncultured Geobacteraceae bacterium | reverse complement strand
TTTATCAGGGTTATTCAACTCAAATCGGCTGCGGGGATACTTGTTGAGTCGGATGTTTCAGAAATTTCACACACAGTGGCGCCGACTCTCATCAGTAGCTTCCAACCCGCGTTCAGGTAACCAGAATTTAACCGATTGGGAGTTCCCATGGCGCGCCTTTACCTGTTGCTAATTATTATCATGTCCGTATGCATCACCACTATCGCCTTCTCTGCCGATAGTGTCCCAGGAAATATCAATACTAGTGTAGCGGTCAACCCGACCGCTGCAACCACCTCCTCCAAGCGTTCGATTACCACCGCTAACGTGTTAAAGAAGGGTTCCATTGTCTCGCAGAAACCGGCATCACCAGCTTTGGTTTCTGCCTCTTCTTCGCACAGCATTATAGAACCGGCCACCGGCATGGAATTTCTATCAATTCCATCGGGATGTTTCTTAATGGGGGACAACGCTGGCGATAGTGATGAGAAGCCGGTACATAACGTGTGTCTGGATGCTTTTTATATCGGAAAATTGGAGGTTACCCAGAAACAGTGGCTACATCTGACGGGAAAGAGACCATCATTCTTCAGCTCCTGTGGGGACAATTGCCCGGTGGAAAGTGTCAGCTGGAATGATGTACAGGAATTTGTCCACAAGCTTAACAATCTGAATGGCGGAACGTACCGGTTGGCGACAGAAGCAGAGTGGGAGTACGCTTGCCGGAGTGGCGGTAAAACAGAGCGTTTTTGTGGGGGCGATGAAGTGAATACGGTAGCATGGCACGATAAGAGCTCAAACAGTCAACCCCATCCGGGAGGCGATAAACGGCCCAACGGGCTCGGAATTTATGATATGAGCGGAAACGTGTGGGAGTGGGTAAGTGACCGCTATGACAAAGATTATTACAGCCAATCTTCAGCCAGCAATCCTGAAGGAGCGCTGCGTGGCTCCACGCGAGTCATCAGAGGCGGCAGTTGGTACAACGACTCCAGAAATGTAAGAGCATCCATTCGCAGCAGCGACGAACCAGATCACCGCAGCATAAATCTGGGCTTTCGACTTGTAAACTCAACTCGTTGATGGTTTATTTAGCTTCTACTCGGAAACTCCGGATGAGAAACTATCTGTTTCCGATTCAGAAAGCGGGGGTTTTTTGTTCTGGCGAAGAAAGCAAGGAGTTGCGCGGAGGCGTACTACCGTACGCCGCACAAGCAACTCCAAAGATTGATGCAGTCAGGGCGAAAAAGCACCCTTTCCGGACGGAAACTATTTAACGGTGTAGCTCACGTTGCCACCGGCACAATTATAATCAAGCTCTCGCGTAACCATCCGTGATATTTTACCGGTTACGATGTTTATTTTGCGTGCAAAAATAACAATTTTATTGTTGAGATAGCTGTACGTTCCGACAATAGCCTCGGTCTGGTCATACTCATCCTTCTTTATCTCCGCAACCTTTCGTGAAAGTACGACCAGACCTTTCTCATTCAAATTGAAAAATTTGGCAAACTCAACCTGAGTTATTTTTGTGCTGCATACGGAACTGAGGCTGCCACGCATAAGCTCTCCCATCAAAAGCCCTTGTGTGGCGGGGGTGAACGACTGAATATCAACAAAGTCCGTAATGAGTATGGAATAGTCGTTTTTATCTTTTGCAGGGAGGCATCTGAGGCTTTTATCCGG
>CAIRND010000393.1 GCA_903879825.1 uncultured Geobacteraceae bacterium | reverse complement strand
CCACATAACCGGCAAAAATATCGCCAAAGTTTCCGGTAGGAACCGAGAAACTAACCGGAGCGTCTGTTTCATCAGTAACACGCAGCCACGCATAAAAATAATAAACCACCTGTGCCAGCACCCGTGCCCAGTTAATCGAATTGACCGCACCGAGGGAATATTTTTCTTTAAATTCCAAATCCCCGAAGAGCTCTTTCACCATATCCTGACAATCATCAAAGGTCCCGCGCACCGCGATATTATGGACATTGGCATCAGTGACGGAAGTCATCTGCATTGCCTGAACAGCAGAGGTTTTGCCATGGGGATGCAGAATGAATATCGAAATGCCCTTTTTCCCTCGCACACCGTGGATAGCCGCACTGCCGGTATCGCCTGAAGTAGCGCCGATTATGTTTAAGGTCTGTTTCCGCTCCGCAAGTATATATTCAAAAAGATTTCCCAAAAACTGCAGTGCAACATCTTTGAACGCCAGAGTTACGCCGTGAAACAGTTCAAGAATATAGACGCCATCCTTTTTGACCACGGGCGTGACTTCGGGATGTGAAAATGTGGCGTAGGAGCGATTGATCAACTCTTTCAGATCGCACGCAGGAATATCATCGACATAGCGGGAAATAACTTCAAAAGCAACTTCCGGATAATTGAGTTGCCGCCAGGATTCAAGCTGCTCTTGAGTAATAGTTGGATATGATTGAGGCAGAAGCAGACCTCCATCCGAGGCCAATCCCATCATGACGGCATCTTTAAAGGAAATTGGCTGGATGCCACCACGGGTACTGATATAGCGCATGATAAAAACCTCTCACTTGAAAATTCGGGGAACTATAGCAGATAGCGATTGAATATGAAAGAGGTGTCACCCACCCGAAACGGTTGGCATTACACTCTCGCGAAGGTCATTTGGTGCAAGGAGAAAAAACATCCGTAACATACAGTATTTATAAAATTCACGAAACAACAGCTGAAAACTGCCGCCGTGACTCCACCATGATTCCTTCAGGTTTATTGAATCAACGGGATACGGAATAATTGTAATGTCTTTGGGCAGAGAATGACGAAACAGTATGGAAGCTCGTTTAAGATGGTACCGTGAGGTGATCAATAGAACGGAGTGGACACCGCTGCGTACGATTACATCACGACCGAAGATTGAATTTTCAAGAGTATTGCGAGAAGAATTCTCAAGAATGACATTATTTACTGAAGGGTCACCTGGTTTCTGATGATACAGGTCATTTTTTCTTACGGATGGGTCTACTCCAACAAAAAAAAGATATTCACCACGTTTCGCTCGAAATAGTCGAACACCCTCTTCCACACGACCTTTACCGCCAGCCAGAACTACTATGGCTTCTGCTTTATGCGAATTTTGCCGATATGAGAAAGTTTTGTAGGTAAAATCAATAAAAAGTGCCGTAAGAACGACGAGTCCTATGATACCCAATGTGAAGAATGCCTTGATAATATTCATGCCTAGTCCCATATTTTGCTTGCAACAACCGCAGCAGTCTGCTATAAAATTTTTTTTAGAAATCAACGGAGGACAACAATATGTCAAGAAAATGCGAAATTTGTGG
>CAIRND010000392.1 GCA_903879825.1 uncultured Geobacteraceae bacterium | reverse complement strand
TCATGAAACGATACTGCTCAAGTACATCTTCAATTTTGATCTCGTTATTGCGGATGCAACGCTTCAATGAATCCCAGACAAATGGATTTATCAGCACTTCGCGGGCGTCAATCACCAGATAGCCGCCGTTGGCGCGATGCAGGGCGCCCGAGCGAATCATGGTAAAATCGGTAACCGCAACACCGCCGTACTGCATGACATGCTCAATCCGCCCGAAGAGGTTGTTGTAGGTCGGGTTTGACTCAAACACCACCGGCGCCCCTTCAGTATCCTTGTTATCTACCAGCACATTGACCTGGTAACGGTCAAAGGTCGGTTCCTGACGAGGCATTTTTATGCCCGGAATCTGCGGTTGGGTCGATTGAGGCTTGAAGTCATCCAGAGTGTTCAGGATATCCTCCTGAACTGACTCCAGATACATGATCACTTTTTCAAGATCAGCATATTTTTCTTTCAGAGGGTCAAGGCGATGCCCGAGACAAGACATGCCAAGATCCCGGTCTGCCTGCGCCAGAGCGTCCTTCGTCGCTTTTTCCTGATCACGAACCTGGCGTAATACCTCATTTAATTGCTCTGTCAACTCTTTGCCCTGTTTCTCAATCTTCAGGCGTTTTTTTTCATTGAGAGCGTCATACTCTTCCTGGGAATAGTTTTTGCCGGCTTTCTGGGGTACGATCACCAGGCCGGACACCGTCCTCTGCAATGAAAAGCTCACCTTTTCAGCCGCTTTTTCTAATCCCTGAAAAAGATCATTGGAAGCGGACTGATAACTATCAAGTAGTTCTGCCCGCTTACTTTCATACTCACTGCTTTCAAGCGCTTTTGGGATGTCCTTGCGAAAAGCCTCGATCAGTTCCTTCATGTCCACCGTCAGTTCGCTCCCTTTTCCGGCGGGAAGGTCGAGTGAAATGGCAGAGTCGGAATCCTTGAAGTTGTTGACGTACACCCAGTCGTGCGGCTGTGGTTCACCTATAGCACGTTTTCTGAGGATGCTGGCGATGGTGGAGTTGCGACCGGTACCGGTCTCTCCGGAGATGTACAGATTAAACCCGGACCCCTCAACTCCAAGGCCGAATTCAATTGATCGCAGAGCCCGCTTCTGGCCGATGGCATCGTTAAAATCGGGAAGCTCCGTGGTAGTTTCAAAGCCGAGAAGTTCGGGATCACAGTTCCAGCGTAGTTTGTCAGCGGGTATGAGGCGGCAGTCGGTCATCAAGGTCTCCTCGAGGGTAAATTAAAGCGGCATTGTGTAAATCTGATACGAATATGTCAAGCTGAAAGCGAGGCAAGCGCTTTTGCCACGGCCTCCCTGACATCAGCCCGTTCGGGCAGGGTAGCAGCCAGAATCGGAATATAGCTGCGTTCTCGCAGTAGTGTGCGGGATGTAACACTGGTAAGATCGTAGACCCATGAAATCTGCAGCAGCGTGAAATCATTGACGCACGTTACGGTATCAAGGTGGACGATTGAGCCGGAGTCCAGCATGGCGATGCATTGCTCGGAGACAGCTCCGGGAATATCTGCAAGTCCGAGCGTTGCTGCAGATGCCCGCTCTTCGGGCGGTTGTGACAGCAACTCAACAAACACGCGCCAGATATCCAGTTTGTCTGCATCCCGAATCAGGTCGATGTAGGTTCTGACGGGAGATCTGTACCTGGTTGGTGGCTGCAGCATGTTGTGAAACCGAACCGCTTCCTCGATCAGAAGCTGCTCTGAAGGGTCGATGTCTGCCAGTATCTTTTCGGCTTTCATCACATCGATGGACAGTCGGGCATGATTGTCGGAATCACTGTCACGAAACGTCCGCCAGCGCCGGTATTGCGGAAACCGCCCGACATCGTGCAGCAGGGCAACGCTGGAAGCGATCAGCGACTCATTCCCGGAAAGGTTTTCGCCTTCGCATAAGAGTTTCATTGCCGTGCATACTTTCCGGGTATGCTCGATTTTAAGCTGAATGTTTTTAATACCTTCATCATCGGTTGTGAGGAACGGCTCGACATAGGCGTCGAACCATGCAACAAGCGTATTAAATTGCGATCTGTTCATGCGGTAGAGCACCCTCGCCATTATTGATATTGTGAACATAATACTGTACCGTGTCGCGAAGTCAATCAATCCCGCGAGGAACCCCGATGCAGCTATCCCTTCTTGATATTTCCGACCCCCGGCAGAAGGCCGTGAACAGGGTGGAAGTGCTTCGCATTCAACTTGAACACCACAATCGCTGCTACTATCTGTTGGATGCTCCGGAGGTCAGCGATGCCGAATATGATGACCTGTTTCGTGAACTCACGGCACTCGAAGCTCTCTATCCTGACTTAGTAACGCCGGAATCCCCCACTCAGCGGGTTGGGGGTGCAGCGGTTGGCCGTTTTGGAACTATTACACATCGACTGCCGATGCTCTCTCTTGAAAACGCGGTTACTGGTGATGAGATCAAAATTAAGCTGGATACCCGAGTTAAGAAAGAGCTTGGACTGTCTGAAAGTTCCTCCGTATCGTACATGTGTGAACCAAAAATGGACGGCCTGGCCGTTGAGCTGATCTATGAACAGGGACTGCTTGCCGTGGCATCAACCCGTGGTGACGGTCTTACGGGTGAGGATGTCACCCGGAATATCAGGACACTCCGGGGTGTGCCGTTGCGGCTGACCGGTGAGGGAATACCGGCATTATTGGAAGTCCGTGGCGAAGTATATCTGTCGCTGGAAGCCTTTCAGAAGATTAACCGTGAGAGAGAGGAGAATGGTGAACCTCCGTTTGCCAACCCCCGCAATGCCGCCGCCGGATCATTGCGCCAGCTTGATTCGCGCATAACCGCCCGCCGCCCGCTGTCCCTCTATTGCTATGCGCCGGGCAGTGTTGATGGTGCACTTTTTTTATCTCAGCATGATTTTCTGACTGCCGCCGCCGGGTGGGGATTGCCGGTTAATCCGCTCGCGCGTCTGGTGGAAAATGTTGACGGTGCGGTGGACTACTACCATGAAATGCAGGCACAGCGGGAAGCACTTCCTTACGAAATCGACGGGACGGTCGTCAAGGTTGATTCGTTTGTACTGCAGCGTGAACTGGGCGAAAAAAGCCGTTCACCGTTGTGGGCGATTGCCTGCAAATTCCCCCCCCGCCAGGCTGAAACAGTGCTTGAGGATATACTGCTTTCTGTTGGACGTACCGGTGTCATAACGCCGGTCGCCCAGCTTCGTCCGGTGGATATTTCCGGGGTGACCGTGTCCCGGGCCACGCTGCACAATTGGGATGAACTGGCAGCCAAGGATATACGCATCGGTGACACAGTCGTGGTTGAGCGGGCAGGCGATGTCATACCGGCAGTCGCCAGGGTGCGTGTTGAACTCCGCACCGGTTCTGAAAGAATGGTTCCGCCGCCGGAAAATTGTCCCGATTGCGGCTCAGCTGTTGTCCGGATCACCGGTGAAGTCGCGTTGCGCTGTATGGGAATCTCCTGTCCTCAGCAAATTCGCCAGTCGATCAAACATTTTGCCTCGCGGGATGCCATGGATATTGACGGCTTGGGGGAAAAAGTTGTTGAACAGCTGCTTTCACTTGGCCTGATTCACACGGTGGCGGATCTGTACCGGCTGACAAAAGATGATTTTATGCGCTTTGAGCGCATGGGTGAAAAACTGGCCTCAAATCTGCTGGCGGCGCTGGAGAACAGTAAACGATGTGATATGGATCGTTTTATTTTTGCTCTTGGTATACGCCATGTCGGTGCGCGCACAGCCAAGGCCCTTGCTCAGGCTTTTGGCAGTATTGAAAATCTTGAAAACGCTACGATCGATGAACTGATTTCAGTGCGCGATATCGGCGCTACAGTTGCCCAGAGCATTCGCACTTTTTTCAATAACCCGGATAATTGTGATGTGATTTCCCGGTTGAGTGCCTTGGGTGTGCATCCCGCAGCCATTGCCAAAACAGTCGGAGGAAGGCTGAGCGGCAAGAACTTTGTCTTTACCGGTACCCTGACTTGTTGCAGTCGTGATCATGCCAGAAAATTGGTAGAGAATCATGGGGGAAATGTGGTAGGTTCTGTTTCCAAAAAAACTGATTATGTTGTGGCCGGAGAAGAAGCTGGCAGTAAGCTGACCAAAGCCAAAGAGCTGGGTGTCGTTGTGCTTGGTGAGGAAGAATTTCTTGCCCTGCTGGAAACCCCCTG
>CAIRND010000391.1 GCA_903879825.1 uncultured Geobacteraceae bacterium | reverse complement strand
GATGATAATAGAGGGGGGAAGTTACAGGAAAAAGAAGGGTACCATTGGGATCAAACTATGATACGTTAACGAACCAATTCAGCACGCCGTGCCTGGGTGAACGGGTGTGAAAACCAGGTGGGTGAATGCTCGTGAAAAATGACAGCCATTGATCAGCTGAAATGTAACTGCACCAAACACGAATGACTTGAAATGTTCGAGACGGTTAAGTAAAGTCTTGATAAGCATTGCTCTTCCTTTTTTGTCCGTTAGATGCTTTCTCGCAAAAACAATCTAAACCAGAATGGAAGGCAATGCTCTTATTTTTTAATCAATACTCAGACAGATTCTGCGCAAGAGGCCTACTTATAAACGCGAAGAGTCTGGCAACAACTTTGAGCTTATAATGAGGCTGAGGCGTCAAGTGGTGCAAAACGGCTGACCAAAGAACCGCATTTACAGAAAACAAATTACAGAAAACAATACTGGCATTTAAGCAGTATGTGGTATCGTAGGCGCTGGATTTCCACTTGTACCTTCAGTGTCAAGGAGAGCCTTTCATATTTTGTATTCCCCGATCAAGTGATGCAAAAAACCTGTAATTATAAAGGAAAATTATGTTTCATTTTAAGCAGATATTTTGTTTCGCACTGTTTTTCAGTCTTATCTCAGCCCCACTGTACGCGTTTGAGGTTAAGAACCTTAAGGCGTCGGAGAAAAAGGGGTATATCCATGTCCAGTATGACCTTATCGGTACGGAATTGGGTGAGACGGAAGCCGATGTCGCCGTTGTCCTTGAAATAGGCGCCAAAAAATACCAGGCAAACAATATATCTATCTCCGGAGATTTTGGTCCACAAGTAAAGGTTGGCCGGGCGAAAAAGTTTAAATGGCATGTGGCCAAAGATTTCCCCAGCGGTTTCACTGGCGATATTTCCTGGGATGTCACGGCGATGTCAGCATCTAACCGAAAGAAAGAGAATGAATTAATAAAGGAAATTGAGCGATTGAAGTCTGACCTTACAGGTGAATGGCGACAGGTAGTTTTGAAATCAGGGGTGCTGGTTAAGCCCACTGCTTACTCTATAGGCAAAACTTTTCCTGGCATTAGCAGGATTGAGCAAAAAAGAGATAAGGTCAGGGCGTATATGACCTATAGTACAATGGACGTTAACTTTTTTGTAGGTGTCAGGGAAGGAACTTTGATCAAAGGGCAGTACTCTTATGGTGAAAATGGAGAACATTTCCCGGCAATTTGCACCGACATTGAGCCTGTGACAGCAACTATTGATGATTCAGGCTGCAAAATCAGATTTACATACAGTGTTTATTGTAAGAGTTGGTATAAACCGGGATTTTTTTCAAGTGAGTCTGGCTATGTAAAGGCGCCAATTGGAGCTGATATTGAGGTCACCTACCTAAGATATTTTGATGACGATCATATTGGTCCGGAAGGACTAAGAAATAAGATCTACGGAATTAAGTAAACAAGAGGCCGTTGAAAAAAGAATAATGATAGGAAATTATAACTATTTACAGATCCGCTTGTTGAGGTTTCCAATGAAACAGAATTATGTAATCACACTTATAATCTCCTTTTTTTTCGCTCAGACCGTTTACGCTGAACGTATAAGTATTGCTGTGACTAACTCGGATACTTTACCAGAGTCAGCTGTTATTGTTGACAAAATAAATCCGCCGCACATAACCATACTCTCCCCTCAGGTCCAGCGTGGGCTAAAGATAGTGGCCAAGGATAAAAAAATAACGGTAAAGGGGGTTGCTAGCGATACGCATGGCATAGCATCCGTTAAGGTGAATGGCCACACTGCTGTACTAAACAAAAAAGGAAACTTTTCTGCCGACATCTCTTTGGAAGTCGGTGAAAACGAGATAACAGTCATCGCCACAAATACCCGCAAAATTTCTGCCACAGAACAGTTTATACTGGTACGGGAATCCATCCCCAAAGTTGCAAAACCAGTGCAACCCTCCCCATCAGCACCTGCGGTTGCCACAAGAGGAGAATATTACGCACTCATCATCGGTAATAATGATTACCGACATATGAATCATCTGAAAACTGCCGTAAATGATGCCACTAGCCTGGAAACGATCTTGAAAAAACTGTATGGCTTTCAAACCAAACGATTGCTGAATGCTACTCGTAATGAAATTCTTACCGGAATCAATGATTTCAGGAAAAAGCTGGGCGAGAATGACAGCTTCCTTATCTATTATGCGGGGCATGGTGTGTTTGACAAGACGGCGGGAAAAGCCTATTGGCTCCCTGTTGACGCCCAGGACGACAATCCAGCCGAGTGGATCATAGCAGACGACATAACCTCTAGCATCAAACGGATTGCCTCGAGGCACGTTCTCGTGGTTTCAGATAGTTGCTATTCTGGAACGCTTACCCGCGGTGCCCAGACCCATATGGATAATTCCGGTGAACGGAGCGAATACCTCAGAAAAATGACCGAAAGGCCATCGAGAACCCTAATGGCCAGTGGTGGTAATGAGCCGGTAGCCGACGGTGGCGGCAGCGGTCATTCAATATTTGCTGATACGTTTATCAGGGCGCTTAATGAGATTGAAAGCCCCGTCTTTGCAGCAGACGAGCTGTTTTTTCGACATATTAAGTCACGAGTTGCAGGAAAATCTGATCAGGTGCCTGAATACAACGAGATCCGCAACTCTGGTCATGATGGCGGAGATTTTATGTTTGTGAAAAAGTGAAGTTGGCTTAGAAAAGTAGAAGCTATAAAGATTACAATGCCCCTTTAACTCAGGGGATGTCCGCAGGCGAGCAGATAGCTGTAAGAGAGTCCGAGCATGTCGGCCACCCCGCCCATGGTGAGGTTCATCTGGATGTACTGCCTGTTAAGATCATGCAGGAATGGTTCACAATCCTCCCCGCTGGCGATCAACCGTTCAATCTGCCGACCATCTTTTTGAAGGCGCGAGAGTCCCATGGCGCCGTAGCGGTGGAGTGCTGTGGTGTCATCCACTATTTGCATCAGGCGGCCCATCATGGCAAACGAGGCTGTTTTGTGGCATTTGTGGTGCTTGATGGTCGTTCGATAGGTTGGAACCGCTTCGTCAAAAAGCGCCGGAAAACCGTTTAAAGCTTCCCGTACGATCCCGCCTCCACCGTGCCGGGTTCTTTGCTGTTTGCCATGGGTTTCATGTTCCCCCTGCTCCGTAAAGAATTGACCAGCCACCGCAGCGAT
>CAIRND010000390.1 GCA_903879825.1 uncultured Geobacteraceae bacterium | reverse complement strand
TTTTATGCCGGTAGGAACAAACGCTACTGTTAAAGCAATGACGCCGGAAGACCTCCATACTGTCAAGGCGCAGATAATTTTAGCCAACACCTACCATCTCTACCTGAGGCCGGGGCATCGACTGGTCGAACAGATGGGCGGACTGCATCGTTTTATGAACTGGGACAAGCCGATTCTGACCGACAGTGGCGGCTTCCAGGTATTCAGTCTCGGAGAATTACGTAAAATCAGTGAAGAAGGGGTCAAGTTTCAGTCACATCTGGATGGCTCCTATCACATGTTAACTCCGGAATTGGCGACCAACATCCAGGAATCACTGGGCGCCGATGTCATTATGTGTTTTGACGAATGCCCGCCGGCTACCGCAGATTACCAGTATGTCAGTCGTTCCCTCGAATTAACGGCACGCTGGGCGGCACGTTGCAAAGAAGCTCACACCCGGCAAGGTCAGCAGCTGTTCGGAATTATTCAGGGAGGGATGCATTACGATCTGCGGGCTCGCAGCGTCAATGATATCTGCTCCATAGGTTTTGATGGCTATGCTCTCGGCGGATTATCTGTCGGCGAAGAGAAAGAGCAGATGTACGGGGTGATGGAGAGCTGTTCCACCCTGTTGCCGCAGGATGCTCCGCGCTATATAATGGGAATTGGTTCACCGGACGATCTCGTGGAAGCGGTCTGGCACGGCTATGATATGTTCGATTGTGTCATGCCGACCAGAAATGCCCGCAATGGCATGCTTTTCACCAGTCAGGGGCGGGTCAACATCAAAGCAAAAATTTATGAAGATGATGCGGGACCGCTTGATCCGGCCTGCAGCTGTAAAGTGTGCCAGAATTATTCACGCGCCTACTTACGGCACCTGTACCGGTCTGGTGAAATTTTGTCTTCTCAGTTGAACACGTATCATAATCTGCACTTTTATCTTGATCTTATGCGGAGAGTGAGGGAAGCGATCCAGAATAACCGTTTCGACGAATTTCGCAGGCAATTTAAAACAACAATAGTCGATAATAAATTAACCAGTTAGTGCACTTAGTTTGTAGTAAGGTTTGCTGGATGTAGGTTAAACTTAAAGGGGAGGATTTTACCATGTTTGGATTGGCTTTTGCGATGGGAGGTGCACCAGGTGGGGCAGCGGGCGCCGGAGGTGGTATGGCGGCATTTCAGCAGATAATTCCGCTGGTATTTATGTTCGCGATATTTTATTTTCTGCTTATTCGTCCACAGCAGAAAAAGGCTAAAGAGCATAAAACACTTCTTGAGTCGATGAAAAAAGGTGATAATGTTATCACTGCCGGTGGCGTTCATGGCAAAGTTTCTGCAGTAGAAAATGATCTTGTAACGCTTGAAATTGCCAACAACGTTAATATTAAAATTACCAAGAGCTACATCGCAGCAATCAAGAAGGACTAGTTTATAATCTGGAAGGAGGAGAAAGCCTTATGCCAAAAGAAACTGGCTGGCGTATTAGCCTTATAGCCGTTTTCGTCGTACTTTCGTTTCTGTACCTGACTCCAACGTTGGCAAGCAAATTGCCTACCTGGTGGGGAAACCTTTTACCTAAAGACAAGATCCACCTGGGCCTTGATCTTCAAGGCGGCACACACCTGGTGATGGAAGTTGATACCCAGAAGGCGATTGAGGGATCTCTGGATCTTGTTGCCACCGATCTTGAAGATACGCTGAACAGCAAAAGTCTTCATTTCAAACGAATTTCCCGGGATGGTTTTGATAAGGTATCCGTCGTTCTTTATGAAAAGGGAACGGCTGACGTCGTACAAAAACTGATCAAGGATAAATATCCGACCTATGAACAGAGCCCGACTTTTGATGAAGGGGGCTTTGTTGCCCTGACGTTGCGGGTCAGTGAAAAAGATGCTCAGGATCGCAAGGATAAGGCCGTTCAGCAGGCACTGGAAACAATCCGCAACAGGATAGACCAGTTCGGTGTTTCCGAGCCTACTATCCAGCGTGAAGGCATCAATCATATTGTTGTCCAGCTGCCAGGTATTAAAGATCCGCAGCGTGCGATTGATCTTATCGGGCGCACCGCCCGACTGGATTTTAAAATGGTGCGTGAGGATATCTCGCCGACATCCGGGACTATTCCTGAAGATGCTGAACTGTTGAAAGAAAAAATGGTTGATGCTGCAACCGGAGCCGTCACGGAAATTCCGATTGTCGTTCAGAAAAAGTCGATGATCACCGGTGATTTGTTGACGGATGCTCAGGTCCGGATTGATTCACAATTCAACCAACCTTATGTTGGTATTGAATTCAATTCGCTTGGCGCCAAGTTGTTTGATCAGGTTACCGCAGCAAACGTTGGCAAACGCTTTGCCATCGTACTTGATAACAATATTCACTCAGCTCCGGTCATTCGGGAACGGATTTCAGGTGGCAGCGCACAGATTTCAGGTAATTTTACTGAAAAAACTGCTGCTGACCTCGCGATTGTGCTTCGTGCGGGAGCATTGCCTGCTCCGGTCAAGATTATTCAGAACGTGACCGTAGGACCCTCTTTGGGTCAGGATTCGATTAATAAAGGGTTGTACGCCGGTCTGATCGGAGTGCTTCTTGTTGTTTGTTTCATGGCTATTTATTATAAACTGTCCGGGATGATAGCCAACCTTGGTATGATTTTGAACATTGTGTACCTGATGGGAGCATTGGCTGCGTTGGGAGCAACTCTGACCCTGCCCGGTATCGCTGCTATCGTATTGCTGGTTGGTATGTCTGTTGACTCGAACGTAATTATTTTTGAGCGTATCCGTGAAGAGCTCAAGTTGGGCAAATCCCCTAAATCGGCTCTTGATGCCGGCTATGACAAGGCTTTCCTGACTATCATGGACTCCCACATCACTACCCTGATTACGGCTGCCGTTCTGTTTCAATTCGGTACCGGTCCGGTAAAAGGTTTTGCAGTTTCCCTCAGTTTGGGGGTTATCATCAATCTGTTTACCTCACTTATCGGAACCAAGGTAACCTTTGACCTGTTTTTACATAAGGGCAAAGTTAAAAAAATGAGCATATAGGGGGTAACACCGTTCATGGAACTTCTTGGGAAAACAAGAATAGATTTTATTGGAAAGCGTAATATTTCTTTCGTCATATCGGCTATTATTTCAATCATCGGTATTATCGGTGTTATTCAGGTCGGTCGCGGCGCCGCCAATATGGGCATCGACTTTTCGGGCGGTACCGCCATGCAGCTTAAATTCAGCAAGCCGATCTCCATTGCTGATGCCAGAGTCGCACTGCACAAAAACGGAATTGCCAAAGCCGATCTGCAGGAAATAAAAGACGGTAATAAACTACTGGTCAAGATGGCCGGGGCGGCCGTTGGCAAACCCTCAGAAATGGTTCAGGCCGCCTTCAAAAAAGAATTCGCGGACAATGTTTTTACGGTGGAAAGCTCGACAGAAATCGGACCTTCTATTGGCGATAAGCTGCGTAAAGACACCCTGATAGCCTCGTTTCTTTCAATGCTGGGGATCATCATGTATATCGCCTGGCGCTTTGACTTCAAGTTTGGGGTTGGAGCAACGATAGCGACTACGCACGACTGTCTTGCTATGTTTGCGGTGTTTTATCTGATGAACAAAGAAATCAATCTGATGTTCATCACCGCAGTATTAACAATTGCCGGTTATTCCCTGACCGATACGGTTGTTGTTTTTGACCGTATCCGTGAAAACCTGCACAAGAATCTGAAAGGTGCAATGCACACCATTTTTAATGACAGCATCAATGAAGTGCTCTCACGTACGATTGTTACTTCGTTGACTGTTTTTCTTGCCGCTGCCTCACTCTTTTTATTCGGGGGTGAAGTCATTCATGATTTTGCTTTAGCCCTTTTAATTGGCGTGATCGTTGGCACCTATTCGTCGGTCTTTGTTGCGAGTCCTATCGTTGTCATTCTTGAAAATCGTGCCTTGGCCAATAAACCTAAAACAGCATAACCTGTCTTACCAAACAATTTGGAGAGGTCTCTCGTGAATAAAGAATCAATCTTGATAGCTGTTGTAGCCCTTATTGTTGGATTGTTAGGTGGCTTTTTGATCTTTAGTATCAGTAACGCCGGTAAAACCCAACAGTTGAATACCGCTATACCGTCTGGTTCCGGTTCGCCTACCGACTATAGTCAGCGTATAGCCCAGGCAGAGAAGGTTGTTGCTCAGGATCCTAAAAATCTGAATGCCTGGATCTCTCTCGGCAATGATTATTTTGACACGGAGCAATCCCAGAAGGCTATCACCGCCTATGGGAAAGCACTGGAAATTGAACCAAATAATCCTGATATCCTTACCGATCAGGGTGTTATGTACAAAAAGATTGGTTGGTACGATAAAGCACTGGTCAATTTCGAAAAAGCCCAGCAAATTAATCCCAAACATCTGCAAAGCCTTTTCAACGCAGGTATTGTCTATGCGGTTGATTTAAAAGATCATGTAAAGGCACGGCCATACTGGAAAAAGATCCTTGAAATAGATCCGAATAGCCCGACGGCCATGCAGGTTAAAAGTTTGATGCAAGGAGGGGGGGAAGCACCACCCGCCGGCAAATAACAATTGAAAATCCCCCGCTCTTCGGGGGATTTTTTTTTCAAACAGGATCGAAACTGAATGCAGAAAAAATGGGTTATAAAAAATACAGACCTGGCAAAGGTTGCAGAACTTAGCCGGGATCTTGCTCTCTGCTCCATCACCGCACAAATACTGGTCGGTAGAGGTGTTAACACACGTGAGTCCGGCCAGCAGTTTTTAGCCCCTTCTCTCTCCTCAATGCCTGATCCGTTGCTGTTGAAAGGTATGGAAGCTGCGGTAGAACGGTTGCTGGTAGCTCGGAAAAACAATGAAAAAATTTGTATTTACGGTGATTATGATGTCGATGGCATCACAGGCACCTCCCTTCTGGTCTCTTTTCTGCGTCAGGTGGGGATGAACTGCACCTATTTTATACCCAATCGTTTTGACGACGGTTATGGTCTTAACGAGGAGGCGCTTCAGCATATTATCGATGCCGGCGCTGCGCTGATCATGTCAGTTGATTGTGGCATTACCGCAGTGAAGGAAGCTGTTTTCTGTCGGCAGGCTGGTGCTGATCTGATAATACTGGATCACCATACTCCCCGAGAGCAGATCCCTGACGCGATTGCAGTGGTCAACCCCCTGCAACCCGGTTGTGCCTATCCATTTAAGATGCTGGCGGGTGTCGGCGTCGCCTTTAATCTTCTCGTCGCGTTGCGCAGTCGCATGAGGCAGGAAGGGCTGTTTCGTGCGGGAGATGAACCTGATTTACGTGAATGGCTCGATCTGGTTGCGCTTGGGACGATCGCTGATGTGGTGCCATTGGTTGGCCAAAACCGTGTCTATGCCTGCTTTGGTTTGAAACAACTTGAAAACGGTCACCGGACGGGTATAGGCGCACTTAAAAAAGTTGCCGGAGTTACCGACTCTGTTACCTGCGGTCAGGTCGGTTTTCGGCTGGCACCGCGTTTGAATGCTGCCGGTCGCATGGAAAGTGCCGTGCCTGGTGTTGATCTGCTGCTCAGTAACAGTCGGGAAGAGTGTGCCGGTATTGCCGAAGAACTGGATGCGGCAAATGCTGAACGACAGGCAGTTGAGAAGGGTATTCTTGAACAGGCGATTGCGCTGGTTGAAGGTGGTGGAGCTTATCCGGCCTGCAGAAGTATCGTGCTTGCTTCTCGTGAGTGGCATCAGGGGGTCATCGGAATCGTTGCTTCCCGGCTTGTCGAACGCTATCATCGGCCTACAATACTGTTAGCAATTGATGACCATGGTTCTGCAAAAGGTTCCGGGCGCAGTATTCCCGGTTTTCATCTGCTTGAGGCGTTAAACTCCTGTGCCGATCATCTGGACCGTTTTGGGGGCCACCGCTATGCCGCCGGAGTCGGGATAAAAGCTGAAAATATTGCTGATTTTGTTTCAGAATTTGAAGCTGCTGCCAACCTGATTCTTGGAAACACTGAACTATTACCGATTCTCGATATTGATGCGGATGTTAGTGCTGATGAGGTTGATCTCGCCTTGGTTCACGAGTTACGTCGCCTGGAACCCTTTGGTGCCGGAAACCCTGAACCAACACTTATGATGCGTGGCATTACCGTTGTGGAGCGCCGTATTGTCGGAGACGGGCATCTTAAATTACGCCTCTCCGCTGCGGGGCTGACCTTTAATGCCATTGCGTTCAGGCAGGCAGATTGCTCTACCGATGGAATGCTGGATATCGCATTCATTCCGGAATGTAATGTGTGGAAAAATTCAATCACACTGCAATTACGAATTAAAGCGATTCGAAAGGCGGAGATGTAATGCAGAGGAATGAGCGATTTGACAGTGCCGATCGGATCATAAAAATAGGTTTTTGGGTTAATGCCGTATTGATGGTGCTGAAACTGTCTGCCGGTCATTGGGGCCACTCGGATGCAGTTTTTGCTGATGGTATCGAAAGTGCCTGTGATTTTATCGCAATATTTGCAACTATGATGGCCCTTAAGCTGGGGCGGCAACCCTTTGATGCCAATCACCCGTATGGCCACGGTCGTGCTGAAAGCCTGGCGGCACTTCTTGTCGCACTTGTCATTGCAGCTACCGGTGGCTGGATTTTGTATGATTCTGTTGTCAGTATTATTGCCGGAGATTTTAAATCACCCGGCTGGATGGCCATTGCTGCGGCTGCTGTGACGATTTTTATCAAAGAGTGGCTCTATCGTTTCTCGACAAAGACGGGTAAAAAACTGGAAAGCCCGGCGCTTTTGGCGATCGCTAAAGATCATCGTAAAGATGCTGTTACCTCAATTTCAACCCTGATCGGTGTCATTGGTGCGTTTTTCGGGTGGGGAATAATGGACCCGCTGGCGGCGGGACTGACATCGTTCTTTATTCTGCATATCGGCTATCAGACCTTCCGTGAAGCAGCTCATGATCTGATGGACGGCACGGCACCGGCTGATTTTATCGATGCTCTGCAAGTTCTTGCAGAAAGCGTTGAGCATGTTGAACATGTCCATGAAATGCGTGCCCGCCGCTCTGGGCAATACATGATCGTTGACCTGAAGCTGGAAATGGATCCGAATATGACGGTCAAGCAATCACATGATGTTGCAACCAGTGTAAAAAAACTTATCTTCGATCACTACCCTGGAGTCGGTGATGTCATGATTCATATTAATCCCCATGACGAGGAACATGAAGATCTGATCAGGCTGTGATTAAATCTGTCTTGATACGAAATTTGTCACTTTGTGACGACAATTACCGTCAAGTACGCATAGTTGAAGTTAAGCGATTATTACCTTTTTTAGGTGACTCCGCTACCAGAGCGGAGATGTAGTTAATTGCGTAACGAGGCACGGTTTGTGCTGCATAATATTTCAGTAAAATAGCCGGATACACGAAAATACTAAACCATTCGCAAGGGTGGGACGGAAAGCCTATTGGGTCTCTCTGAGACAGCCGGGTCGCCGAAATATCTTAATGGTATTGGCGACCCGGCTTTTTTTTGCCGGTAAAACGGCACCGGTTGCAGCGATCGGCAGAAGGAGTCCCCCGTGACATTTATTGAGGAAGTATCGAATGTAGCGCTGATTACAAAGCTGAGTGCACTCATGGCACTCGTTCTCCTCATGACACCTTCCCTGGTCTCTGCTGACCAACTTTTGCTGATGTATAACTCGGTAATCAGGCCGCCTGTGCTTGAAGCTGACCGACAGACAATCAAGCGGCCGGTTGATATGAGTCTCAACGAGAATGGTGATCTGGTGATACGGCGAGGAGATGTTTCGTTGACCGTAGCCTACAGCCCGCC
>CAIRND010000389.1 GCA_903879825.1 uncultured Geobacteraceae bacterium | reverse complement strand
GAATTCAGGTGCAGCGGACAGTATGGTTGCGCCGATAACGCTGCCGGTTATACTGCCTAATCCGCCTAGTACGATCATACTGAGGATATCAACTGATTTAAGGAAACCGAAGTCTGACGGGTTGATATAGCCCATGAAATGGCCATAAAGGCCGCCACCGACGCCGGCGATAAACGCGCCAAGAGCGAAGGACTGCACTTTGTACAGCGTCACGTTTATTCCCATCGCTTCAGCCGCGATCTCGTCACCTCTGACCGCCATGAGTGCCCTGCCAAAACGGGAGCTGTGAATGAATGACACGCAAATAATTGTCAGCAACACAACCACCCAGACAACAATCGGCATCGGAATGGAGGTGTTTGCTGCAGGAACCGACAGCCCGAGTGCCCTGTTGGTGATGTCAAGATTAAGAAAGACAACCTTGACTATCTCGGCAAAGCCGAGTGTGCAGATGGCCAGGTAATCACCGGTCAGGCGCAGGATGGGCAGCCCGATCAGAGCCGCAACGCCGGCAGTGATGAAGCCGGTCAAGAGCAGATTGATGCTGAACGGCATACCGAGCTTGATAGTGAGCAGGGCGCTGGTAAAGGCACCAATACTCATAAACGCCGCATGTCCCAGGGAAAGCTGACCGGTCAGACCGGTAACGACATTCAAGCCGAGCGCCAGTATTATGCCGATACCGATATTGACAATGATCTGCAGGTAGTAGGGGTTGAAGTAGCCAACCATCTGATTTAAAAAATCAACCATTTTATGACTCCAAATTCGATTACTAAACTTTTTTCTGAATTTTACGTCCCAACAAACCAGTCGGCTTTACCAGCAACACCAGTACTAAAATTGCAAAGGCGATTGCATCCCGATAGGACGAGAAACCGATTGCAACGCCTGCTACTTCGGTAACACCCAGCAATAAGCCGCCCAGCATGGCACCCGGTATCGAACCGATTCCGCCCAGCACCGCCGCAGCAAAAGCCTTTAATCCCGCCATCAGACCCATATTAAAAGATACCGCGTTGAAGAGCAACCCGACCAAGACGCCTCCGGCGGCGGCCAGTGCAGAACCGAGGGCGAAGGTGAACGATATTACCATGTTGACGTTTATACCCATCAGCGCGGCGGTGTTGTAGTCCTCAGACGTTGCCCGCATGGCTTTGCCGATCTTCGTTTTATGAACGATGAACTCCAGAGAAATCATCAGGATGGCTGAAATTGCGATAATGAGGAGCTGAAGTGTGGATATTTCCGCGGAGCCGATGGTGATCTGCTTCACGGGAAAAACACCTTCCGGGTAGCCTTTTGCGTTAGCCCCAAAGAGCATCTGTGCCAGGGTTGAAAGGAAGATGGATACACCGATTGCTGAAATAAGAGCCGAAAGCCGTGAGGATTTACGCAGTGGGCGGTAGGCGATACGTTCAATCAAGACACCAAGCAGCATGCAGACCACCATGGCTATTAACATGGCTACGAAAAAATTAACCTTGAGGATAGCTGTCGCAAACAGTCCGACAAACGCACCTACCATATAAATTTCGCCATGAGCAAAGTTGATCAGGGTGATGATGCCATAGACCATGGTATAGCCCAGTGCTATCAGGGCGTAGGTGCTTCCCAGGGCGATGCCGTTAATCAGTTGCTGTAAAAACATGCGGGCTCCTCGTTGAATAGGTAAATCTGTGGCAGGTGAGGCAGAACGCTATTTATTGCGATAGCGGTTATGCTGTCAACCTAAATCTGGAGCGGTTCATTCCCAATACAATTAATCCAACTAATACCAGTGCCATGCCGATTGCTGCTGTCAGCGTCAACTGCTCTTTAAGGACAATAATCCCGAGTGTGGCAGCGGTCAGTGGCTCTGCAAGCGACAGGGTGACCGCATGTACCGCCGGAACCGATTGAAGGCCGCGGGCAAAGAGAAGATATGCCAGCGCAGTGGCAATCAGTCCCAGATGCGAGACCACCAGCAGGCCGCCCGGTTCAATTGCCCAGTGCAAATCCGTGTGGAAAAGAAATGGCGACAGTAGTAATCCCCCCAGAGTGAACACGATGGCGATAATCGCATCTGATGAATTCCCCGGAAGCAGGTGCTTGAGAGAGAGGGCGTACCCTGCATACGAAGCACCGGCCAAAAGCGCCAGTAATACTCCGGTGGAATTGATCTGTGTTGTGCTGCCCGGTGCAGGAATAAAAAGAACTCGTAAGCCGGCAAGTGCCAATGCCGTGGCGATCAGCCAGCGGCGGTCGGGGCGCTCCCTGTGGAATATCAAGGCAAAGAGTCCCGCAAAAAGCGGTCCACTGCCGATTGCCACCATTGTGCCGACAGCAACGCCGGTTGCGCCTACCGCTTTAAAAAATGAAATCTGGTACGTTGCGACGAGCAAAGCTGCTACTAAAGTAACAACTGGTCGCCGGAAACAGTCACGGGTGATCTGACCGCGTATCAGGGCAAACAGTAACAGGGCGCTGCCGCCCACAGCAAGCCGCAGAGCGCCAATTGTCAGAGGGTGTGCCCCTAAAGGTGCAAGTGCCTGTGAAGTGCCGGTAGTGCCCCAAAGAATTGCCGCAATCAGGATTAGTAATGTGCCGTACGATATGTTTTTACTCAAAGAATCCTTCTCTCAGGCTTTTTACACAAATGCGGCGCCGGTTTGAGACCGACGCCGCATGTTACAACGGCTTGCAGAATGCGTGGACTAATCCATTTTTACCGGTACTTTTGCTTTCAGGACGAATTTGCCGTCTTTAACAGCCAACAGGCACAGTGGAGTCTTGATCGGTTCGCGGTTCGCACGGATTGTGATTGTGCCGGAAACACCCTGGAAGTTCTTGGTTGCAGCCATTGCTGTTTTAAATACTTTCGGGTCGGCGCTGTTGGCGCGTTTGATAGCATCAGCAATCATCATGACGCCGTCGTAGCCCTGAGCATCAAACAGGCCAGGAAGCTGACCGGCAAATTTCTTCTTAAAGGCTTCGATGAATTTAGCTGTTTCAGGTGTTGCCTGCTCAGGAGCGAAGCCAAGTGCAGACATGGAACCTTCGGCAGCAGATCCGCCCAGCTTGATGAACTCAGGTGAAAAGAGTCCGTCGCCGCCAAACATGTTGGCTTTAACGCCCTGTTTGCGGGCTTCTTTCATGATCAATGCGCCTTCGGTGTAGTAGCCGGAGAAGAAGATGACATCAGGTTTCTTGGCTTTGATGTTTGTTACCTGGCCACTGAAATCTTTGTCGCCGTCTTTTACTTTCTCATCAGCTACGATTTCAATTCCTTTGCCTTTGGCGGCATCGCGGAACGTCTGGGAGAAGCCAACGCTGTAATCGTTGTTATCGGAAGTGATGATAGCGACTTTTTTGTATTTGAGATCATTGGCGAAGTAGTCGATACAGGCCGGGATGGCAACACTGTCAAGCAGTGTGTTACGGAAAATGAAGTCACCATTTTCTACAACGCCGGGGCCGGTTGCACCAGCAGAGATCAGAAGTACACCTGCTTTTTGAGCAATTGGTGCGGCTACTTTCGTAATGCCGGTGGTAGGGTCACCAACGATAGCGATTACGTTGTCGCGGCTGATCAGTTTCTGAGTAACGGAAGCGCCTTCCTGCTTGTCGCCACGGTTATCGGCTTCAACGATTTCAATCTTTTTACCCATTACGCCGCCGGCAGCATTCAGGTCTTCAGCAGCCATCTTCATGCCTTCAAGCGTAGGTTTGCCGAACATGGCAACATCACCGGTCAGAGCGCCCAGAAAGCCAATTTTGATCGTATCGCCCGCAGCCTTTGGTGCCTCAGCCTTTGGAGCCTCTTCCTTTTTCTTGCAGCCGGCGGTGACGGACAGTGCCAATACAGCGGCCAACAGTAAAGCGGTACTTTTTTTCAAATTCATGTGTGTCTCCTTTTCTGAGGGTGTGGTGCTACTTGGAATTTGTGATTAAGCCTAGCATGTGTTGCTGCCTTTTACCCGTAGGTAAAATAGAGAGTTAAGCGGTATGAAAAAATTGTTAATTTATATATAAATTAGCGGTATGATTGTCAATACAAATTATCTCCTATTTGAGTCCTATATAGATTGCGTCAATAAGATTCTTGACAGGCTCAAAAAAGTTAGACATCATTCCTGCCATCTCATTATGCAAAAACTAATCCCCCTTAAATTTTTTACCCTGTTGCTTCTAATGGTCATATTGACCGTCATGATCAACGGTGTGTATGAAAGTGCTGAAGCTATGCAAAATTGTGTGGCGACGGGCTATCAGGAGCATTCTGATATTTCTGCATCTCACCAGTGCCCCTGTGCCCCACGTGAACAACAGAAAGATTACGATGGCTGTGATACGTGCGCCAACTGTGCTTGTCATGCACCACTGATCGTTCTTCCGTTTAAATTACACTATAACCCCTCGTCAATTTTGGCTCTTCAACCTTCTGATCCCTTCACATTTTTACCCGAAGTCTACCTATCCAAGTTTATACCTCCGCAAAAACAAGTCTAATTCACCACGCCGGGAGTCGTTCGTCCAAATCACAAGGATAATTCCCTCTCTTTCGTCGTGGTGAATCCACAACCGATGCAATAAACCCATTTAAAACTGAATAAAAAGGAGGTTATTCCTTTGGGAACAACTGTATTTAAAAAAGGAACGCGATTCCTTGTGCCGGGCATTATCTGCTTTCTTATGTGTTCACCGGTACTCGCAGAGACACAAAAACTGACTCTGTCGCAGGTCGTTGATGTCTCGATACTAAATAACGGCGATCTTGCCTCTTTCCGTGAAGAAAGAAGTCACCGTGAAGCCGGAAAACTTCGGGCAGGACTCCTGCCGAACCCAACAATTGATTTTGAAGTGGGTACGGGGGCTTTGACCGGCAGCAGTGCAAGCAACAATCTGCTGCTCGGATTGTCACAAGAGTTTTTCCTGTCGGGAAAGAGGGGGAAACGGTTGACGTCTGCTGAGTGGGAAATGGAGATATATCGCTGGCAGTTGGCTGATAAGGAGAGACTGCTTCGGGAAGAGGCAAAGATGATATTTTACGATTTCATTCTGTCCGAACAACGGCTTGCCCTGTCTGAGTCGTCTATTCTTCTCAATCGCCAGCTCTTTGATGTGACAAAAGAACGCTTGGCGGTTGGTGATATACCTGAATTGGAAATGAATCTTGCCAAGGTTGAACTGGCACGAAGTGAAAGCGCTAAAATTGATGCCACAAGGTCGCTGAGCCGGAATCAGGCGAAACTCATGACACTTATGGGGCTTACACCAAGTGACTCTCCGGTTTTTATCGGGAAGTTTGAAACAGAAACCGTCATAAATAAAAATTTAGGTGACCTTAAACAGTTGGCTCAGGGGAGGAGGCCGGACCTCAAAGCCCTGGAGGCAGAAAAAAACAGGGGTGAATCGGATGTCCTTCTCGCCCAGGCCGAAGGTATTCCTAACCTTACAGCAGGCCTGACTTTGAGACGTGATTCAACTTCAAT
>CAIRND010000388.1 GCA_903879825.1 uncultured Geobacteraceae bacterium | reverse complement strand
TTCGATGGAGGCTGATTTTATTGATTCGGGCCTTGAACAAATTTTCCATAAGTACTCCCCTGATTAACAATCGATCCGTCTGTCGATACACATGTCTCAATAGCCGCTCTCCACTCTACAGTCAACTGGAATCTCTCGATACCATTCGTAAGTTGCTGGTCAATAGGAACAATCTCTAAATTTAAAATTGTTTGCGTAGTTGACATGGCCGGTAGGTCATGCTAGGTGTTTGTCGGAGTTAGGAAATCGTTGCGAAAGGGGCTCGGGGAGGGAACACATGGCTAAGGGAAGTTTTGACGCGACAGGTTTGATTGCTCCTTTGATGCTCCGTATTCCGCTCGGACTGATTTTTATGGCTCACGGTGCTCAGAAGCTGCTGGGGCTTTTTGACGGACAGGGACTGACAGCGACTTTAAGGGCCTATGAAGAAAAGATGGGCATACCACCGATCTTTACCCTCTTGGCGATCATCGCTGAATTTGGCGGCGGTTTCGGTATTCTGACCGGTTTCCTGACACGCCTCTCTGCGGCGGGTATTTCAGCAGTAATGCTGGTCGCGATGTATAAAATCCACTGGGCACACGGTTTTTTTCTTGCCGTTAGCGGCGGTGTCGGACGTGGCAATGGCATCGAGTTCAACCTTGCCCTGCTGGGCATGGCGCTTTATCTGCTGATCGCCGGTGGCGGTCGCTGGTGCCTTGATCGAATCGTGTTCAAGGGCTAGTGTTCTCAGGCTCGTTGTAACTGACAGCTGTTATTTATTACAGGCGGGCTTGCCCGCCTTTCGATTGTCTATAAGGAGTTACACCCGTGGAACTGTTCAACCAGAATGAAGTCGAAAAACGCCGGACCTTTGCGATTATCAGTCACCCGGATGCCGGGAAGACCACTATTACAGAAAAACTATTGCTTTTTGGCGGTGCTATTCAGCAGGCTGGCGAAGTTCGCGCCCGAAAAAGTGCCCGTCACGCAACTTCCGATTGGATGGATCTGGAAAAACAGCGAGGCATTTCAGTTACCTCGTCAGTTATGAAATTTACCTACGATCAGTGCGAAATAAATCTGCTCGATACTCCCGGCCATAACGATTTTTCAGAAGATACCTATCGTGTTTTGACCGCTGTCGACTCCGTACTAATGGTTATCGATTCTGTTAAAGGGGTTGAGACCCAGACCAGAAAGCTGCTTGAGGTCTGCCGACTGCGCCACACCCCTATCATGACATTCATGAACAAGCTTGACCGTGAGGGACAGGAGCCGTTCGACCTTTTAGATGATATTGAAAAAAATCTCCATATGCAGACAGCTCCGATCACCTGGCCGATTGGTATGGGCAAGCGCTTTCGCGGTACCTATCATCTTTATACCAAGGAATTGACTTTCTTCGATTCGGACGCTGACAATGGCACCGGTGAAATTATAACGGTTAATGGTCTGGATGATCCACGTCTGGATGAACTGCTGGGAAGTCAGGTTGAAGAGCTGAGAAATGATATTGAGTTGCTGGAGGGAGCTGCCCATCCCTTTGACATGGCTGCGTATCTTGCGGGTCGCCAGACGCCGGTTTTTTTCGGCAGCGCCATCAACACCTTTGGTGTACAGCAGTTGCTGGACGCCTTCGTGCAATATGCACCTCATCCGCTGCCGCGTGAGTCTGCCACCCGCTCCGTATCTCCCTACGAAGAACCGTTCAGTGGCTTTACCTTCAAAATTCAGGCAAATATGGACCCGGCGCACCGTGACCGTATCGCGTTCTTCCGGATTTGCTCCGGTAAGTTTACCCGTGGAATGAAAGTCCGTCATGTACGTTTGGGGCGCGATGTCCAAATCGCTAATGCCACGATATTCATGGCACAGGACCGCACTAACGTGGAAGAGGCCTGGCCGGGAGATATTATTGGCATCCATAACCACGGTACCATCAAGATCGGTGATACCTTTACGATGGGTGAAGATCTTAAGTTTACCGGTATCCCCAGCTTCGCTCCCGAACATTTTCGGAAGGTACGTTTACTGAACCCGATGAAGTCAAAGGCGCTGGAAAAAGGTCTGGTTCAGTTGGCGGAAGAGGGTGCCACACAGGTATTCAAGCCGTTGATGGGGTCGGATTGGGTTATCGGAGCGGTTGGTCTGCTGCAATTCGAAGTCGTTATGCACCGTCTCGAACACGAATATAGCGTGAAAGTTGCTTTTGAGCCGGTCAGTTATGTTACGGCCCGCTGGGTAAGCGGCGAAAAGAAGCTTATTGAAGATTTTGAAAAGAAGGAAGCCATGCACGTGTATATTGATGGAGAAGGTAAGTTGACTTATATGGCAGGCAGCCAGTGGCGTCTGGATAACACCATCGAAAACTGGAAAATGTTGGAGTTCCATGAAACAAGCGAGCACAGCTAGGGCATGTCAGTTGACAGAGGAATTAAAAAAGGTAAGAAGAAAACACGAAAAGTAGACTTTATGGCGACGTTTCGTGCATGCATGGGGATGACGTACACCCATTTCCCGCTTATTTTGCCGGGGGTCCACCCTCTGGTTGCTCCGCTCATCATGTTTCGCCTCAAACGTCGCGGTTTCTCAAACTGCAGGGTCGAGGTGTCAGGGTCAGGGCTTGTTGTGTATGCTGATCGTTAAATGATAAAGGGCGGCCAGTTTGGCAAGCCCTTTATCATTTACATTGTATATTTAACAGATCACATGAATTTCGAGATTTCAAACCCAATCTGTCCAAGCGGCAGCACTTCATCAGCGACACCTCCGTCTACACAGGCTTTTGGCATACCATAAATAGTTGACGTTGCTTCGTCCTGCGCAATTGTAACGCCACCCTTCTGCTTGAGTAGT
>CAIRND010000387.1 GCA_903879825.1 uncultured Geobacteraceae bacterium | reverse complement strand
GGAGGTAACCAGAGCGATGGATGCGGTTAATCAAAGATTCGGAGATATGGTGGTCACGTTCGGGTCGATATTGCCGGGCAAAGAAAAGGCTGGTTCCCATGTAATACCGCCAAGCTGGCGGCCGGACGGGATTAAAAATGTCGATGTGAAGTAATGGGACGTTTGTAGCTACTTTTACCGCAGAAATTATATACCATAGAAGCAGGTTCAACCTGTTGATTATCTCGTTGCTGCAAAAACACTATACAACGGCAAAAAGGTGATTTTTTGCTCTGAAAGATCGGAATATGGCTGATCGGAAAAGACCAGTGCCTTGCCGCATTCAGGATATGAAGCAAGAAAAAGATGCAGACTTCTCAAACTACCGGTAGCGCCGCTTTTGACCTCAACCGGATGAATTGTACCGTTCATAACAGCCAGGTAATCAACTTCGGCGGAACTGCTTTTTGCCTGCCGATCCCAGTAATAGAGGCTTCCCTGCTGCGACACCAGCATCTCCTGTCCCACAAACTGTTCAGCCATGGCGCCACGAAAAATGGCAAGCAGATTCCCCCTGGCATACTCAATATCAACCGGCATACCGGAAAGATAACGCATCAGGCCCAGATCCAGCATCAGCGCTTTAAATACCTTGATCGACGCACCCGCTCCCAAAGGCAGACCGGAAGGATTGGCCGAAGTGACTCTGCGGGCTACCTGAGCCAGGCAGAGTGCTTCAAAAGCCTTTTTCAGCGTCAGATTGCCATACCCCTCGCCCAGTCGTGAATATTTTATCTGTTGCCCAACTGCTTGCGCTAGTGAGGTGAAAACCGCGTCGAGGCAGTATCTGTCGACCTGTGGAGTGTATTTTGCGAAATCCATCCGATACGCTTCGACAATTTCCCCTTGGACTTCGAAGGCATCCTGCAGCGAGCCGTTTTCCTTGTATGCGTTGACAGCTGCCGGCATGCCACCGATGAAAAAATAACGTTTCAGTTCGTCGCGCAGAAGTTCATGGACAGCCGGTGATATGACTGCCGGATTACCTAAAACAGCCGCAGCAGCCGGGGCGTTACCGATTGCCTCAAGATATTCGGCGAAACAGAGTGGATAGAGATTGAGAAACTGAATCCTGCCGACAGGAAAGGATGTGTCTTTAAGTGCAAATTCAAGCAGCGAACCGGCCGCCACGACGTGCAGATCCGGCATCTCCTCATAAAAATAGCGCAGGGCGGTTATGGCGCGGGGGCATGCCTGGATTTCATCAAAAATAAGAAGGGTTTGTCCCGGTGTAATTTTTTGTCGCAGCAGCACCTCAAGGTCGGCACAGATGCGCACCGCGTTAAGGTCGCCGTCGAATAATTTACGCAGGGAAGGATTGCGCTCCAGATCAACCAAAGCAACCGATTCAAAACGGTTCTTTCCAAACTCTTTCAGCGACCAGGTTTTGCCAACCTGCCGGGCACCCCTCAAGATTAGCGGTTTGCGGCGCGTACTGCCCTGCCATTGTTGGAGCTGATCGTCAATAAATCTACGCATAGTTGACCTTGTTGGGCGCTTTTATTTAAAATACAAGGCTTTTTATGCTATTTAGATTAAAAATACAAGGCAATATTTTGCTTATTGGTGGCTGTTTTGGTTATCGCTCCCACGCTCCGGCGCAGAAATGCATACGGGGAAAGTTTTCTCCGACGATGAAACTTTTTTTTGCCAGGGCGGTCCCGGCGGGTCGCTCTGGCAAAATACCCGAAAATAGCTATTTACAGATAAATCGAGATCAAAGGCGCGCGAGCCGCCGGCGTCATACATGTGAGGTATCCTGGCCCTGGACCATGCCAGACACAAAAAATGAGTGGTATATTGGAGGGCAGGGGTGTATGTGTTGGACCCGCATCAGAATCTAAATGATAAGGAGAACAGTATGAGCAAAGGTGAGGACAGCAAAAAAGCGGAAAAGAAAGCACCTGCCAAAACCCCGAAGGAAAAAAAAGCAGACAAACAGATAAAGAAAGCGGAAAAAAAGAAATAAGCAACCCCGCAATGAAAAGGCCACCATGTGTGGCCTTTTTACATTGGTGCGGCTGTCACGGATCGACTGCGGCGGAGATGTGAAGTTGACAATGGAGGCATTTACGCAGAATCAGAAGAGTAATCCCGTGCATGTGGAAATAGTTGCCGCAGCGTGGACATTTGCTTAGCGCGGCCAGAACAGTGGAAACTATCAATAAAACAAGCCAGATACCAAATACGGTCCCCATAGCACTGTTCGTGGGTGAAATTTCATGGGTAACCCACAAGGCGGGGATATACACAAGCACCGTGCAGAAAAAAAATGCGCGACGGCGCCTCGTCTTTCTCAGCACCTTCATGTATTCAGCCGGATCTACAGGGGTGTTGTCCACTAACGTTCTCCGTTTTTACGAATCATAAAATACCAGATTGAAAAAAGCGACCCACCGAGAGCCACGAACAGCAGGTAGGGTATAACAATCCCGACACGATCATCAATAAGTATTTGGTATATACCGGGGAAAAACGAAGGGACAAGACCGATAATTAAAATACTCGCCGCACAGACAAGCGTGGCAATCGATCCTGCAACGTGCGACTTTATAAAAAATCTCTCAGTTGGTACCCACATAACGACCTCCACCAACGCCTTGGGCGCAAACTCAACCCACGCCCGCGCCCAACGCCCTTTTGAGACTACCGTACCTCAGTTTTTACTTCCGTCTTGGCGGTGATTCCCTTGACCAACCCTATGATCAACATCACAGCCGGGACTAACTGCCCAACCACTACCAGTGCAAAGAAGCCAAGGAAAATCCAGACCATAATTCCATCGCTTGCTACGGGCGCATTCGCCGCTGCAAAGGCGGTAGCCGGGGCCATTGTTCCTATCAGGGTGGCTAAAGTTTTCATGACGTACTCCTTTTCCGTTATTCTTTCCCTCGCCTTACTATGAGCATCGACTGTGCCAAAAGGTGCGTAGAGGTGAGGTAAATATATAAACTTAATAAGTTCGGTTGGTTATCAATTTATTTGGTACGTCGGCCCCTTTTTTTGTTCTCTGGAGCTGGCGGAAAGTATAGATATACTATACACAACGGGAACGTCCGCCTCTGGAAGTGCCGTCGGCAGGAGTTTTTACAGGTGCTGCCCAAAATCAGGTGTGTCATGGCGTTATACACCTCACCTCATCATATTTTTTTGTAGCACGCTACGCTGTGCTGTTCAAGTTTCTCTCCCCCGGAGGTTTTGGGTATGCCCATTACGATTCATACTTCAAACAGAATGGAAATACTGCTTGAACATTTGGCAGAAATCCTCAAAGAACCGGCAGGTTCTGTGTTGGCGCAAGAAACTATTGTGGTGCAAAGCCGGGGTATGGAACGATGGATTTCCATGGAGCTGGCTAAGAAATTTGGCATGTGGGGTAACAGTGCGTTTCCCTTTCCCAATAAATTTATTTGGGATCTTTTTACGTCAACTATGCCGGATGTACATAAATCCGACTGTTTCGACCGTGAAATATTGACCTGGAGGATAATTACTGCGTTGGATCTTGTGCTGGACACGCCTGCTTTTAAAGAGCTGCAAACCTATCTTGCCGGCCATAGTCGTGGCTTGAAACTGTATCAACTGGCGGGAAAGATTGCCGATACCTTCGATCAATACACACTCTATCGAGGCGACATACTGGAACGATGGGAATCGGGAGCCGATTCAGACTGGCAGGCCATTCTCTGGAGGGCGCTTGCCGGAGAAGGGATGGGAGACCATCGGGCACGAGTGAAAATAGAATTTCTCACCCGCCTTGCCGGTGGGCAGATTGATACCACCCGGTTTCCCAAACGGATTCTTATCTATGGGCTGTCATATATGCCGTCATTTCATATGGATGTTTTGGCCGGCGTCGCTTCCTTTACCGATGTGCATATATTCGCCTTGAGCCCTTGCAGAGAATACTGGGGCGATATCATGGCGGCAAAATCGCGGGCAAAGTACAGTGCAGAGCTTAATGCTGTAACGGAGGAGGGCAATGCTCTTTTGGCATCGCTTGGCGGTCTGGGCAGAAACTTCAGTAATCTGATTCTCGACTGTGGCGCTCCGTTTGGCCCCGAACATGATGAATACGTTGAATCCACCGACCACACGCTTCTCGCGTCGCTTCAGAACAGCATCCTCAATCTGGTTAATGCGGATCCGGAAAATAAGATTGAGATAGCAGCCGATGACCGGTCGATTTCGGTTCATGCATGCCATAGTCCGATGCGAGAAGTAGAGGTGCTTCACGACCAGCTGCTTGACATGTTTTCCACCATTGATGGCCTCGCCCCGCGTGACATAATTGTCATGACTCCTGATATTGAAACCTATTCCCCCTATATTACCGCAGTTTTTTCGGGCGGTCAGGATCCGAAGCGCCGTATCCCGTTTTCTATTGCCGACCGGACCATGAGCAATGAGGGGAGGGTGGCCGAAACGCTGATGGCCATTTTGAGGCTTCCGGGAGGGCGTTTTACCGGGCCGGAAGTGGTAAATATACTTTCCTCTGCTCCGGTCAGCAGCTTTTTTGGTATCTCAGCTGACGATCATGATCTCATCAAGGATTGGCTTGATGAAACCCATATCAGGTGGGGGATGAGCGAGGATGACAGGACATCAATCGGGTTACCGGCTTACTCTGAGGGGAGTTGGATGGCGGGACTGGAGCGGCTCGTCTTTGGCTATGCGATGTCTTCGGACGATCTCCATCTGTTTGATGGCGTATTGCCATTTGACAATATGGAGGGGGACACCACAGCCGTGCTCGGCCATTTTGTCACGTTCGTCACCTCCCTGCATGCGCTTGCCGGTGACCTCGACCGGCCGCGAACTCTGGCACAGTGGAGAGAAACACTGTGCACGCTCCTGCAAAATTTCTTTAAGCCTTCCGATGCTGACGCCCGGGAATATATTTCGATTGGGAACATCATCGATTCTTTGGGGAATATTGAAACCATGTCCGGCTATTGTCAGGATGTCGGTCTTGATGTCATGCGCTCGTGGCTCCAGGAGCGTTTTGATAATGAAGGTGCCGGAGTCGGCTTTCTGTCCGGGAAAGTTACCTTTTGCGCCATGCTGCCCATGAGAAGTATTCCGGTGAAAGTGGTGGCACTGGTAGGGATGAATGATGGCTCGTTTCCCCGCCAAAGCCGCTCACCCGGTTTTGATCTGATCCCGGCCAAGCCGCGGCCGGGTGACAGATCATTACGCGATGAAGATCGTTATCTCTTTCTTGAAGGGCTCCTTTCGGCCCGGACACGGCTGTATATCAGCTATACCGGTCTGAGCATCCGTGACAACAGTGTCGTCCCCCCCTCGGTTCTGGTCAGTGAACTGCTTGATTATTTAGACCAGGGCTACAGGCGCGGTGACGGGGCTTTTCACCACAGTCTGATGTCACTGCATAGGCTACAGCCGTTCAGTGCGGCCTACTTTAACGGCCAGCATCCAGAGCTTTTCAGCTTCTCCGGTGAAAACCTTAACGCTGCCAAAGAACTGAAGCG
>CAIRND010000386.1 GCA_903879825.1 uncultured Geobacteraceae bacterium | reverse complement strand
TGGCTGATTTGAAAAAAGAGGTCTTTGATGAAGATCTGGATGCCATCGTTTGCGATGAAGCCCGGGAAGAGGATCTGTATAAGCTGGATCACGTTACGGTGACCTGCGGTTCTTTCGCGGTGGCAACGGCAACCGTTCAGATGGAAATTAACGGTGTTGTTGTGCGTACTGCAGAGCTTGGTGACGGTCCGGTTGATTCTACCTTCAAGGCTATAAAAAAACTGACCAAATCAAAAGCCAAGCTGTCACAGTATAATGTCGGCTCTATTACCGGTGGTACTGACGCGCAGGGCGAAGTTACCGTGCGGGTAACCGAGGGGACTCATACTGTTGTCGGCAAAGGGGCCTCAACCGATATCATCGTCGCCTCGGCGAAAGCATATATTCATGCGCTTAACAGGCTGAATACTAAGCAGAAACGGATGCTCGACGCTGTGTAATCATACCATAATCTCGTGAAAAAATAAGGCCTGACGGGAATGCACCTGTCAGGCCTTATTTACGGGAATATTAGCCCTGCATACAGCATTTTATCACGCAACGCCGCAACGCACGCCACGAAAAACAAAGACTTATAACTAAATAGTGATGAACCAATCGGGTGAACCTGAATAATGGATTAATCTATTGATTTCATTCGTTGCGCCGTTGCGTCGTTGCGTGAAACTGTTTTTTTTGTTAGTTGAAACTTTCCCTGAAACTTAAATTTTTACCGTCTTATAAAGAAAATTTTTGAAGCGAAACAGCTGTCGCTGCTGCTCATCTTTTTCCAAATCATCCGCAAATACCTTAAGATAGCGCGCTACCGCCGGCATGGTTTTCCCGGCGCTGGCGCGTGCTTTCTCAATCACCAACCGCACCGTTTCCCGGGAAATGTCGTTGCGCGAGAACGGCTCATACAGGTCTGACCAAAAATCTCCTCCTGCATCAATTTTGCTAACTATTTCACCGGCCAGACGCTGATCCAGATCACGGGTAACAGTCGCCGGTTGACGATCTTCGAGTCGCTCGGTGCCGGCGATAGCTTCACTGATCGCTTCGCCGGTGATGACGTTTTTTCGCCTGAAAAACAGCGCCCGCAGCAGGATGCTGCGCAGTTCACGGATATTGCCTTTGTAGCTGTGGCGCATCAGAATCTCTTTAGCCTCTTTGGTCAGGTGCGGTGGCGTTTCCTCTAAATTGTTCTCAGCGCGGTAGGTGCGGTAGAGTTTGCCCAGAAAATGAACCGAAAGGTCAGGGATGTCTTCGCGGCGTTCGTTCAGTGATGGCAGACGTATTGAAAGTTCCGACAGACGGTGGTAGAGGTCTTCACGAAAGCGCCCGGCAGCAATCTCGTCAGACAGGTTTTTGTTAGTTGCGGCAACAAGAAGTACCCGGCTGTAGCGTTCCGTATTCTCGCCAAGGCGCATGAAGCCGCCGTTGTCGAGAAAACGGAGTAGCTGTACCTGTGTCTTCGGATCGGCATCCCCAATTTCGTCGAGAAAGACGATACCCCCGATATTTTCCTCTAAAATCCCGCGTCGATCGGTATAAGCTCCGGTAAAAGCTCCTTTTTTGTGACCGAAGAGCTCCGAATAGGTTAGCTCTCCCGAATATGCGGCAATATTTGTTTTCTTGACCGGTAATTCGCCGCTTGGATTAATGTCGCGTCGATACAAGCCATTAAGTTTGTTGTAAAGATTATTGAAAAAGAACTCCTTGCCGGATCCGGTCTGTCCGGTTACCAAAATTGAGGGAAGTCCGATAGTTGCTTCCTGCAGAATATTGCGTGACCAGAAGACGATGCGGTTGAAGAGCGGCGGTGATACGGTATTGATAAAGTGTACGACCTCCTGAGACTTCTGGCTGTTGCCGATGATGTTGCCAAGGCGGTATGAGGAAACGTGTGGATCTTTGTAGGCAACATCGGTAGTGAGGCGGTTTACCTCGCCTTGCAGGCGCTCGATACGCTGCAGATCCGAAATATGGCGCGCCGTCAGTGAACCGACGATTTGAAGTATGCGGCGATGTTCTTCCCGGAAATAGTCGTATTGAAGCGAGTTAAGGCAGATAACGGCGATAACCTCGTCATCACAGATGACAGGCACCGCTATCTCACTCTTGAGGAGAGCGCTCATGGAACGATGGAAACCTTCTCCCTGCAGTTCCGCCTCAACCCGGGCGGTTATTTTTGGTTGCTTTGAGTGGGCAACATACCCGGTCAGACTGCGCTCTTCCTTTGGTAGTTCATTGCCGCCCACGACCAGTGGCGGGATATATTTTTTAAGCCATTCCTTATTTTTTGCGCCAATAATAGTGCCGTTTTCATCCTCAACCACCAACCATTTCGTACCGTTTCTCTCCGTTACAACAGCAATGCTGCCGGTGTCAGCACCAATAAGTTCAGTCGCCTTGGAAAGAACTTTGGTCAAAAACGGCTGCAAATTTTCTGTCCGCTCATTGAGAAGATCACTGATCTCAGAAAGCACTCGTATTTCGAGGTGTTCGCCACCAACCTCACTGATGACTTTTTCGACCATTTCGGCGTGCGTCTGAAGCAGGCCCATTTCAAAGTCACTGAATTGGTACCGGTCATGAGAATAGTAGTTCAGCAGGCAGATTATACGTCGCGTTTCCGGGTTGAAGCGGGGAACGACGTATAGTGAACGGAGCTCCATGGTTTCTGTCAGTTCGCGATTCTGCAGATTATGCTGGGTCAGATCAGGAATGAAAAGGGGCTGTAACAGGCGTTCATCGGTAATGAAACCTTGATCATTAATATAATTGGAAATCAGTGACGTGCCTTTGCGAAGGTCTAGTGCCCCCAGTTGGGCATAGGTTTTATTCAATTTTTCATCTGCCGAATAGCTGGCCAGATTTTCCAGGACACCGGCAGCACCATCGTGCTGGGTCGGAACCAGCACTGCTGCAAGAGAAACTTTTTCAATAAGTTTCACCGCTGATTTGACCATCATTGCAGCCGCTTCTCGTGCTTTGAACTCTTCAAGGCGCCTGGCCAGGCGAACTTGCTGGTGGTAAATTCTCGCCTGATCAAGGGGGCCAGCCACAATGCCGGCCAGTTCTGATAACTGCATTGTGGCGCTGCTGTCCACCGTTTCGCCATGATCCTCATGGTCAAGGCAGAGCACTCCGATTGATTTTCCCAGGCTGACGATCGGCATGATATGGCTTGAACAGAATTCGAAACGGCTGGCGTATTCATTGTCGCACAAACTAATGCCAGCAGCCGAGACAGTAAAATTAAGTGGAAGCTGGTTGACAAATACCCGGGAGACGACAGCTTCGTCCGAAACGATCGGAAAAGTTGTCTCGATAAGGTCCTTAGCGAGTTGACCAGTGGCATGGGCACAGGTCAGGGTTCCTCGAGTCAGATCTTCAAGATAGATGCGAACCCGTTCACATCCCGATAGTTGTGTCGCCTTTTCAGCGAGAGCATAGAGCAGTTCTCCAAGGTTCTCCTTGCCATAAGCTGCGATAGCTGCTTGAAAGCTGTTGAAGCGGGATGTTGTTGGCATAATGTCCTCTGGGTATGTTTGTGGTCTAACACGTATGAGTACGAAATCTACACAGCAGGAATGTAGCGCGGGATGTGGGATGGGTCAAGGAGGAAATAATGAAATTGGAAGAAAGCGTCCGTATGAAAAAAGCCCCGACCAGGCGGGGCTTTTAGTGTTAGCTTTTGAGAACTTTTATTATCTTGTCGGCAACGTCCTTGCCGCTGATGTTATACGTCCCTTCTGATAGTTGTCGTTGAATAGCGATGAGCCGTGCGCGCCGAGCCTCGTCATCATCACCCATCTGGGTGGCAGCCGTTGATAATGTAACTTTATCCGTGACGACGCCTGGTGACGAAGGAACAGGGGCATTCTCTTTTG
>CAIRND010000385.1 GCA_903879825.1 uncultured Geobacteraceae bacterium | reverse complement strand
CCATCCGTTTCCGCAACCATGACAACGATGTTACTCCCGGCAACGAATTCACCGCCGAGAGCCTGGTCACTGTGCGTGCGGCAGAGAACATCAGGATCGGCCCGGCCATTAATTTTATCAGTGGTGAAAACAATAAAAAGGGTGGAGCCACCCAGCATGACAGCGGGCTTACACGTCTTGCTGTTGGTGGTGAGGTGTATTACGGTAGCTTTGACAAGGTAAAAATATCTCTGGCCGCTTATCAGGACGTGCTGACGCGCAATACTAATCAGGGTACTCTGGTGATGAACCGCATCACCATCAAATTCTAACGGATATACACATGAAACTCGACACCGCCACCATCGTCGTCATCAGTATTATTACAGACTTTATCCTGGTACTGATACTGTTCCACACGTGGCGCACCCGCACCACCTATCGCGGTTTCGGGGTCTGGATTGCAGCAACAGCCTGCTGGGCGGTTGGTTCTCTGCTCAGCTTGATGCTGCCAACCATGCAACCGCAGTTCATCCCCAAAATAATCGGCAACGGGAATGACTAATTCACAGGGTACGATCGCCATGGCACGATCCTCGTCTCTTAATTCTGCGACATCCCAATTCTATTTCAACGCGGTCAACAACAACCCCAATTCAGGAACAAACAATGCCGGTACTAACCTCGACCTTCCCGCAGGGCAGGGGTATGCCGTTTTCGGGAAAGTTATTCAAGGGCTGGACACAGTAAAGGCGATAGAGGCCGTTCAGGTGTCAGGTAGCGTACCAACTCCGCCGGTTGTCCTTACCTCTGCGTCTCAAACGTTGTAGATTTCACAAAAGGAATACTGATCGTTCCATCATTGTGGGCAGTCTCATTACCAAAAAGATCAAGAAGGTCAGCCTGCGGCCTGCTATCGCAATTCTTTCGCATGAAGACCTGGATTTAAACCGAATTTGATGTGCTTACTTGGACGGACACCACAAAGAAATAAGTTCCAACTGTCTGATATTAATATATTTACTTTTTATTAAGCTCAGTGGAACTACTTAAATGACCTTCACCGAATCCCGTTTCTCGCGCCAGAAATTCAAGGGTTTAGCTGAAAAGCTCAGCCCTTTATTTGTGTGCGCCAGGTTTGACGCGTGTGCGTAAGTGCTATCGAATCAGCTGCGGTGCGGAATTTGTGACTTTGATGTAAGTCCTCTGCGAACCCTGGTGAAGGGGCGGTAAGCCGAATGGCAAAGGCACTCAGAGTGCTTCGGAATCTTCAATCCTTCTTTACCGCTGATCTGCCAAATATAACCGTTCAGAAAACTTATAACTTGAAATGTCTGAGATGTTTAAGTAGCATCTGAACATATATTGTCTTTTTCTCGTCAGTTACGCGGTCTCTTTCAAAAGCGATCTAAGCCAGCAAAGGGATGAAATGCCATTGTTGTTTAAACACCAATCAGGCCGATTTAGCGTACATGACGAATATATAAAACAGAGGATCGTAAGCCTAATCCAACTCAATAGAGGGTAATTGCTCAACATGTATCATTAACTCTCGGATAATTTATTGGCCTGATGCAAGTCTGAATATGAAATGATAAAACTAAGGACACATAATGTCTACAAAAGTGGCTCAAATCAGGCAGCCAACCGGTAACGAAATAAAAAAAGTGGGATACAGTATCTACCTTAGAATACCTGAAGGTAGATTTGAATGTTATTGCAGTTATGTGCCGACAGAAAACGGGACAATGATAACAAAAGCCGAACTGTGTGTTTTATTAGATCAGTACAACGTGAAATTTGACATCGACCACGAGGCCTTAGATGATTTTGCAGTGAAAGCTGCCGCTGGAATAAAGCTAGTCGATATTTTACTGGCATCAGGAATACGGCCCGTAAATGGAACTGATGAATATCTTGATATAATAGTTCAACCATCTACACCAATCCCTACGGCTGAAAATCACACGAGCATTGTTGATATGTATCTTGTTCAGACCTTTCTGAATATTTCTGCCGGTGAAGAAATAGGGCGAATAGTGTCTGCTGGGGAGGGAGTCCCTGGTCGTAACATCACCGGTGAACTAATTCCTGCGCTACATGGCAAGCCTATGAAAACAAAAATTGGCCGAAACATACGCGTAGAACGCGACACCAACGTCTTATTCGCTGCAAGCACGGGAAGATTATGCCAGTCAGCAGTAGAGATATCTGTTGAAGAAGAATTTGTTGTTAAGCGTAATGTTGATTTCAGAGTAGGCACTATTGATTTTAGAGGTGTAGTTAATGTTAAGGGCGATGTTCATGATAATTTTAATATAACGGCAAAAAAAGGATTGAAAGTTGCGGGTAATATCGGGGCATGTTCTATTAACAGTGATGGAGATATTACATTTTGCGGGATGGATGGGGCAGGCAAAGGATCAATTTACTGTGGAGGCACACTCAGAGCTAATTTTATTCATGACACAGATATAGAGTGCAAAGGTGACATGATTGTTGGTGTCGAATTACATAATTGCAATATTAGAGCACTGGGCAAAATCATCGTTGAAAAAGGTGCCATTATAGGCGGCACTTGTATCGCCATGGGTGGAATAGAAGCAAGAAAACTTGGATCGGTGTATCTGGTTAAAACGGTTCTGCACGCGGGAGATGATTATAACGATTTAACTGAGCTGGACAGCTTGCAGGCAAGGTTGACCGAATTGGACTTTGAGGCAAAATTTGTACTTCCTTTGCTTATTGCCATGGAAATGCGAAAAGAAATAGCAGGTATTAAAGGTAAAATAATCGCTCTTAAAAAGAAGGATAAGCCGACTGCCAACCCTAAAATTAATGTAAAGGGCGCTTTATACGGCAATGTTCATATGACCTTAGGAAAAGCCACAGAAGAAATTAAGGAATCCAGGGAAATGGCTAAAAGCATAATTGAGAATACTGTTGAAGGTGGGTTTAGGTATCTGGATTTAAATAGTTTGTTTGCAAAGGCCTGGGATATGGAAACAGCTGTCATTAGGGATTTGGATCGTGACGCCTCTTCGCTCTAACTACTGGTAGGTTTTATTGAGTACGTGTGTGGTAACTCAATTGGCCGTTTGTGCTATAGATATTGAAATGGCTTCTTTGACATTTGTGGGATTAAAGCCTGCTGTGTCGGTAAGGTGATGTTTCCCTCCCAATGCAGTGATTAGCATGCGCTGAAGAGTGTCAATACGCTTTCGTAGTTCGATAGTATCACCATCCCCTGTTTTTTGTTCGTTCTCCCCATTGCCTAAGAGTTTCATGTCGTTTTTCTCTCCAAATCCCCAACTTCTTGATGTAAGCGCATGTAAAGAATCCCCGAAACGGTGTACAACTTCCAACACTGCATCGCGTGATACTGCACCGCTGAAGTGTTTCCCCGCGTTTTGAGATGCCTCACCCAAAACGATCAGGTATTCGATGTGATGCAATAGACCAAGGGTAAACGCCTCACCAGGCGCCATGTGCAGTTCGGGAGCCAGTTGTTGACAGAGTTTTGCCGTAGAAAGAGATAACTCCATTATCCACTTCACTTCATTTCTAAAGTGTTCCCCCTGAAGAATCCGTGAACGTAATGATAACATGGTGACCAATCCGTGTAATTGGCCGAATCCGACCCTTACTATCGCGTGTTTAAGGTCAAGAGTAGGTGTGCTGAAACCCAGATATGAGGAATTTGCCAATCGCAACAATTCCACCGACAGGGTCGGATCCTCTTTAATAATCTCGATGAAGTCGGATGCCACGACCTTCGGATTGGACAGTAATTCTTGTGTGCGGATGACTGCATTCGGCAACATTGGGATTTCAAAGCTGTTCTCCCGTATTTTACGAATACAGTTAGAAACGAAGGTTCGGTCAAAAGAAGAAAATGACTGTAAATCCTTGGGAGGTGTCTCGGTATTTAGAAGTGCTTGAAGAAAAGTCACACCCTCTTTTGGTAGTAAAGCAATTGTTTCCCCGGCATCAGGCTTGCCGGTGGTAGCTTGTGTAGAGTCCTCAGAGGGCGAGTTGTGACAACGTGAAGCGGTTCTCGTGCCTGAATCGTCTGGCGCCAGCCTAAAGAGAGCATATATCCAGTTAAAAAAAGAAAGCATACTATTTCTCCTCAGTCCGGCAGGCCCGTAGATAAAAGGTGCACTGATGATACAATTCAAATAGCTGACTTCGGGGCAAAGATACCAGATATACGGGATAAAGCAATCGGGATTAAAGCAGCCCCCGATTGCATTAAATATTGGAGTGGGCAAGTTCACCGCTTAAGAGGGATCAGGAACAACGCAACTAAGGTGGTTGGGGTTCAGGCTTTTATTAGTTGTGCTTCGATATCGAACCGTTTCAGGCTTCCACCTTAATCACCAATTAAAATTGCGGGCAGCGAGGGGGACTATTAACCAGAATGACTATTGTTTTACCGTAATTAAATTTTATGTATAGTCTCTCTCAGTACTGACAGCTTGTACGGTTTCTGGATGAAGCCGGCTAGCCCCTTGCCGACGAATTTCTGTGTAACTTCCTGTTCATTGTAGCCGCTGGACATGATGACCTTGACGTCAGACTTGATATGTCTTAATTCACGGAAGCATTGTTCGCCGTCCATGTGCGGCATGGTCAGGTCCAAGATAACGAAACTGATGTCAGGATTATTGCGGAAAGCCTCTACCCCCTCGCGGCCATCATCGGCTTTGATGACACTGAAACCGAGTTCCTTTAGCATTTCCGATCCGATGCCACGCACGGTTTCTTCGTCATCGACAAGTAATACGGTACCTTTACCTTTCCAGTCATCATGGCGGCTGGCACCGTTGAATATCTCAATCGGTCTGTTGCTGGCAGGGAGCAGGATTTTGAAGGTGGTGCCCCGTTTCGGTTCGCTGTATACTTTGATAGCGCCTTTGTGTCCCCGAACAATGCCGAGCACTGCAGCCATGCCAAGACCACGTCCGGTGAATTTGGTGGTAAAGAAGGGGTCAAACAGTTTTGCCATGGTGGCTTTGTCCATTCCGCAGCCGGTATCGGCAATTTCAAGATAGACATAGAGTCCTTCGCTGATATTTTCATCAAGCCAGACATCGTTGAGGTAGTTTCTGTCACAGTCCATGCATCCAGTCGTTATGGCTATGACACCACTTTTATCTCCGATAGCTTCGGAGGCGTTAATAACCAGATTCATGACGATCTGGCGCATCTGTGTGGCATCGGCTTCCACAGTAGGAAGCGGTGAGTAAGGGTTGAGGCGCAGTACCGCCTTCTTGGAGATGGAGACTTCCAGCATGTGCAGCATCTCTTCCAAGAGAATGTTCAGGTCGATATTTTCGATGACAAATTTCCCTTTGCCGGAGTAGGCCAGCATCTGTTTGGCAAGGTCGGCGGCACGAACTGCGGCCTGTTCGATGCGGTGCAGGTTTTCAACAGCGGGGGATTCCTTATTGATCCGCATCAGGGCCAGATCAGCGTTGCCTATGATGGCCATGAGGATGTTGTTGAAGTCATGGGCGATGCCACCAGCAAGGACACCCAAACTCTCAAGTTTCTGGGTTTGTTGCATCTGCAACTCCAATGTGCGGCGCTCTTGTTCGACCGTTTTGCGCTCGGTAAGATCGGTGTTGGTGCCGATCATACGCAATGGTTTACCGTCACTGTCACAACTGACCACCATGCCACGGCCAAGTATCGATTTCCAACTGCCATCCTTGCACAACATCCTATATTCAACCGAGGCTGTCCCGGTTTTACCTTCAATATAAGGTTTCAACGCAGTCATCACTCCAGTTACATCATCCGGGTGAATACGCTTCAACCATTCATCAGATGTGTTACCTATTTCATCCTCAGAATACCCGAGCATTTCCTTGTAGCGTTGAGAATAGTACGCTTCGCCAGCTTGGATGTTCCAATCCCACACGCCATCACCGGCACCTTCCAGAGCAAATTTCCAACGGAATTCACTTTCATGGAGGGTTTCTTCGGCGCGTTTACGATCAGTAATTTCAACAAATGATGCGACAAAATGATCCGGTTTATACTGGTAACCAACAACATCATACCAACGATCATTGGATTGCAAATATTGCTCAAAGTGAATAGGTTTTCCAGTTTTGGCAACACGTCCGAAGACCCTGATCCAGTTAGCCGGATCTTTCTCAATGCCTGGAAAAGCTTGTGTTGCTGTTTTGCCTCTTGGGTCTACCCCGGTTAATTTAATGTAATTGTCGTTGGCATCAATAAAGAGATAATTAACCGGTGTGCCTGATTCATCATAGATCATCTGGTGATAGGCCACGCCGATAGGCCCGTTATTGAACAGTGCCCTGAATTTCCATTCAGCATCACGCAGTTCATTTTCAATCTGTTTGCTTTTGGTGATGTCCTGAACCATAGCAACTATGAAATCAACAGTTCGATCGGGTTTTCGTACACAACGGACAACCAACTTGGCGAATACTATTTCACCGCTTCGTGTTAGAAACCGTTTGTCTAACTCATATCCATCAATTTCTCCTTTAAGAACACACTCGAACTGCTCAACGTCCACAGCAAGATCATCAGGGTGTGTGAGTTGTGCCCACGTCATCTCACGCAATTCCGCTTCTGAATAGCCCAGTATGGTGCAAAGGCAGTCATTAATATTTAGCCAACCTTTTCCTGGCGAGGTAATGGTTAAACCGACCAACCCCAATTCGTAAAACGCCTGAAACTTTGACTTGCTCTCCAGCAGTTCATCTTCAGCCCGCCTGTGCTCCTCAATTTCTTCTTCTAGCTGGCGGTTCGCCGCCTGGAGTTCATCGGTATATTTCTGTATCTCCGCCGTCTTGCGACGTACCTGAATACGGAGCAGAATCACAAAGCCGACCGCAACACAGAGCAGAATTCCAGAGACGACTGCAGCCTTTTTCAGCCAGGGATCCACGACCCGGATGGTAGAAGCTGATTTGTGTGACCATCTCTCACGGGCCTGATGGTAGGGGGAACTTTCGTTCTTCCGCCATTCCTCAAGGTAGTGGTCAAGTTTTGCCAGAATGGCGCTGTTTTTGCCTTTTGCCACGGTAAAGAAAATGTCAAACGGGTTAAAGATAACACCAGTTGACTTGAGGTTGTATTCGGCTTGTTTTGCCGTGCCGAAGGTGTTGTTGACGATACCGGCATCCACCTGTCGGGCTGATATTGCCTTGAAAACCTCTTCAAAATTCCCGTATTCGACGTAGGTGCATGGTATGCTGAATTTCTCAATCAGGTTCTTGAAGTTGGCGGCGTTGAAATCACCTTTCATAAGGGCAATTTTTTTGTTCTGTACATCCCTTATACTGTCTATGGGTGAGCCATTGGGAGCGTATAGTTCAGCCCAGACCGTAAGCAGCGGAACTTTTCCATAGTCCATGAACTGGGTGCGTTCGGCGGTTAAGGCGACATTGGTGAGGACATCAACTTCACTGGACTTTATACGCGAGAGTCCATCAGCCCAATTGCCATAAACGTATTCGATGGTCCAGTTTTCACGTTTGGCGATCTCATTGAGGAAGTCGACATAAAAACCCTGGACTGAGCCATCCTTGGCCTGAAAGAGGGTGGGATAGAAGTTGAACGCTGCAATACGGATTTTTTGGGGAACAGAAGCATCGGCAGAGACAAGCGATGCTGTTGCAAGCATGATGGTAGTCGCAAATAACAGAAGGATACGCTTCATTAAACCCCCAGCAGGGCAGTTAAATTGATGAAAGATGGTTCGGTTCGGAAATCAGTGTTTATCTAAGATGTCATTGATTTTTGTTTTGAAAATTATATCATAACTATTTCAGTAGCAAAACACTTTAGCTTGGCATCCTGCCTTCAAAACATGGTGACATTATGTTCTTTTTGATTTTGCGACACTGTCGAAAAAGTCCGAGCTATCTGCCGTTACCAGCAATAAACAGGTCCCTTGCAGAGAGCATACCTGCGAACAGTGGCTCATATACCCTTGCAGGGAAGTCAGCGGGAAGTTGATGCCCAACCTGTTCAATGGCCGCTTCGAGTGAACCGACGAGTTCTTCAACCGTTTTGTCTACTTGCCCTGCCGGGAACCTGCACAGGGCGCCTGTTGAATACCAGTGCCGGGGTAGTATCCGCTCCCAATTGTAATGCTTGCTTTTTCCTCTGACGGCCATGGCCATTTTCAACTTCTGTGATTGAATTTGGCCATTAGCGGCAAGGTGATGAGCTGATAGTACATCGTACACTGGCGTAAGCCTGTAACGGCCTCCGCTGAGCAAAAACACACTAAAGTTCTTTGCGTGGCCATCAATTGCCGCCATGAGCCAAAACAACATCTGGGTTTTGAAGAACGTGTATCGGTCTGTAAAAGGGCTTTCCGATGCAGCTAGGAGGCTCATTATGTCTACTATCCCAGGCCCGCCATGATTCTCGTATTTTAAATTGGAAGGTATATTCAGTGACTGGCACAGATCTTCTTGCGGAAATCGAATCAGCCAGGAACCGTCTGCCGACCAGCGGCGATCGAATCTCTTTACGATTAATGCCTTGGCATCGTCAAAAACACCTATTTCAGCGTCAGCCGTAGGGATTGAAAACGCCTTGAATATCAGGTGGCATAACCATTCGTTTTCTACACTGTCGGTCATATGGATGCGGCCATTTTGTATCTGGCTAATAGGAAGCTTAAAGATGTGAGTGGTCGGGGTTGATCCAAGGGGCTTGTACCAGTGATCCCCTTGCTTGAGTAAGGCCGTTTTCTCTTGCGCGCCTGCTATTGATATCCTGAAATCGTCATCTTCATAGTTCATGCCCAGTGGCGCGCTCTTGTAATTGTGGATCATGTCGGCAATTTGCGAGTTTGTCAGCAGATCGGCACGAACAGTTTGGATCGATTCGGGGTGTTGGCTTTCTGGAAGCAACTGTATCGCACCTACGCAATCACGGCCGACGTGCCACAATAAATCAAAGCTATGGTTGCTTTTGGCTTTGAATCTTGCCTGAATCCGGTTTTTTATGGATTGGCTATCGGGTAGCAGGTTCTCAAAGTAATTTTCAACCACGCTCCCACGGTATACCAGGGAGGTAAGAGGCAGGGAGAGAGAAATTGGACGGCTCAGTTCTGATTGTAACCAACTGTTTGTATAGACAAACTGAAGTTGATCTGTAGAAGACGATGTCAGACGGCCTACCTCTTCGCCATTCATAAAAACACCTAAATGTGCTGTTAATCTGGGGCGGCCCATTACCATGCGTCCATTGATTGCGGTTCTGACTTTTTCGGTTGAGTGAGCAGTTCCATTTCGAGAGCAGACAGCAACAGCAGAATGGTTGACAATCTCACCCCTGGTTTGCCGTTTTCAATATAGGACACCGTTGTCTTGTCTACGCCGACCAACTTCCCAAGAGTCTCTTGTGAGCAGTTTTTTTTCTTTCGTTCGTCCTTAATGATCGCCCCAAACATCTGAGCTGAAGTTATTCTTCTTTGCATGGCGGTGCCTCATATTGTCGATATGCAGTATCCTTAGCTTATTGTCAATATGCAGTATTTTAAAAATACTGTCAATACGCAATATTTTTTGTTTATTGCTGATATGCAGTTGTGGTAGGTCGAACCAAGCAGAGCGGAACCGGCCCACAAAAACTCCCCCGACAAGGTAAGACGGACGGTTTTTAACGTTTCACCACACGCCTTGCGGAAGATGGTAACCCGCTCGTCGCCGATGTACGCTGGAAAGCATCCGCAGATAATCCTCAATACCGATGGCAGTGACTCCACGGCTGAGAGGACGCTCGCCATCTGCCAGACAGAGCAGCAGACCATCATCCGGTTTCGTTTCTGCGAAAAGAGAGGCATAGCGGGTCAGGCCTGATGCCAGAGCAGCAGTTGGCGTACGGCTTAGCTTGATTTCCACCGGAAGAACCCGCATATTATCCCCCTCGATAATCAGATCCACTTCCAGACCGTTATTTGTCCGCAGGTATGAGATCCGTGGCTGTTCACCCCGGTTGGCATAAATCTTTATCGTTTCCTGTATGCAGTAATTTTCAAACAACGCCCCCGCCATCGACCCTTCTAGCAGTTGTTCCCGATCCCTCACTCCGGCCAGATGACATGCCAATCCGGTGTCTAGAAAGTAGATCTTCGGCATTTTGGTGATCCGCTTACCCAGATTATTGAAGTGCGGCGGCAGAATATAAATTATCCGTCCAGCTTCCAAAACCGACAGCCACCGTTTGATAGTCGTGACGCTTATACCGAGATCCGTTGCAAACGAGCTCATATTGAGCATCTGGCTGCATCGTATCGCCAGAAGCTGCATGAACCGGTGGAACTCCCGCAAGCTGCCGATGTCATATAGTGAACGGATGTCTCGCTCCAGATATGTCTGGATATAGGATGAATACCAGAGCCGCCGATCTATTTCTGGCGTTGTGGCAAGCTGCGGATATGCGCCAGTCAGGCAGGAAGAGGCAAACAGTTCCAGCCCGCTTGTGACCGCTGTGGTTTGCTGCATCTCTTCAGCAGCAAAGGGGAGCAGATCAAGTAGCGCTATCCGACCGGCAAGGGAGTCACCCAGATTGCGAATCATGCCGAACTGCTGGGAACCGGTAAAAACAAAGCGACCATTACGACTGCGATCTTCATCCACCCTCATCTTGACGTACGAAAGAAGTCCGGGAGCGAACTGGATTTCATCAATGATGCAGCGTTCACCAAGTGAATCAAGAAAATAGACCGGATCGGAGTGCGCTTGCTCCAGCACCGCCGGATCATCAAGCGTAATATAGCGATAGTCAGGCAAGGCATGGCGAAGCAGGGTAGATTTGCCAGACTGTCTTGGGCCGGTGACGGCCAGACAGGGAAAGGTGGCGAGAATGCCGGGAAGAAGCTTTTCTATGGTGCGTTGAATGTACATGGATGCATGATAAAGGCGGGGTTGCGGGGTGTCAATACATATTTAATATGCGGATTAAAATATGTATTCACGCACAGTCTCTCTGCATATTCCAAAAAAGGCATAGCGTGCCTTGCCACGACCGGTTCGTTATATCGGAATGGAGATTTTGGATGCCACATCTGGTGAACAGTACGACAGCCTGTTTATTCACTACTCACCTGAGCTGTATGACTACCTTGGCATTTTGTGGGAGGATGCTTTCACCCGACACTATCGTCAAAAAGTTCAGAGATTATTTTATTCGATAGACGGATGTTTAATTTCAGAACGTGACTAAGTAGCTGTTATTCCGAGTTTGGGCATCTATCAACAGAAATTGTGGATAACTCTGTGGATGAAGTGGAAAAGTTTCAAAAACGTCACAGAAAGACAGGGGTTTTATCGGTTTGCATATAGAATAACCAAGCT
>CAIRND010000384.1 GCA_903879825.1 uncultured Geobacteraceae bacterium | reverse complement strand
TGTGGCAGCTATTCAATGATTTTCATACCTCCGGTCGCACGATTGTTATGGCCGGCACCCCTCCGCCGCGTGAATTACCCAATATGGATGATCATCTGACTTCGCGCCTGTTGTGGGGTCTTGTCGCCAGGCTTGATACCTCTGACGACAGTTCGCGAAGAATGATTATCAAAAAAGTGGCCGAAGATCATCAAATCAGGATTCCCGATGATGTGATTGATTATGTTCTGGCAACTACCAGCCGCGAGGTGAGCGCGTTACTGTCCTCCTTTCACCAATTATATCGCTTCTCAATGTCTGAAAAACGGCGCATTACCTTGCCGCTTGCTCGGGAAGTCCGCGAACTGTCACTGACGGAGCGCATACTATGACCCCTTTTAAAAACCGGCTAAAGACTCCGGAAGAGATCGAACTTGAGCATAAATATCAACAGCTGGTACAGGTAAAAGCCGATCTTCAACGACGAGAGCAGGAATATAATCGCCTGAAGTCTGAAATAAGAATGTTCGAACAGGTGTATGAGGACATTCTTGGCGTACGGATTCAAACTCTCGAAGATCTTGAATGGCAATTAAAGGGATTACTGGGTGAGGTTACGGTAGAAACTTCAACTGAGGAAAAAAAACCGTCACCTTCTTACACACACTTCCAACATACCACTGATCTGCTCGATGATGACGAAGTGCCACAGGATGGAGCAAACCTCAGCCTCAAGTCACTCTATCGGAGTGTAGCGAAAGCGGTTCATCCCGATCTTGCCTCAGATGAAGTTGAACGACTGCGTAGACAAGAACTGATGGCGCTTGCCAATGAAGCGTATCAAAACGGAAATCGGCAGGTGTTGATAGATCTATTAAGTGAGTGGGAACAAGCTCCCGTCTCATATGGATCTGAAATGGATATCGCGCTTGAACTGGTACGCGTAATCCGCCAACTCGCAGCTATCCAGCAAAACATCCACGCGGTTGTTCGCCAGGGTGAAGAGTTGAAACAGACGGATATATATCATTTCAAGCTGCGAGTTGATGAGGCACTCGGCGATGGCGTAGATCTTCTGGCTGAAATGTCAGCCGCCCTAGACTTGGATATAGCCCGAATCCGGCGCCGTCTGCTGACTGTGCGAGGAGAGTCAGGCGAGTCAACCGGTGTCGATAGCACCCTCTTCGAAACGCGAATTATCCGCTTCCCGCCAGAGCAGAACTGCGGAACACTCTTTATCCGCAAAGCATCTTCGATTGATTTTAGAGACTGGCAGCGAATCGGAATCGCTCGGGGTGCGAAAGAAGTTTTTCTCGATACCTCACTGCGACTGGATGTCAAAGTTGATGGCAGCATGGACATTAATTTTCTGGATCAGTTGCAGTCGGATGATCTTCAATCACTTTTTCTTTATAATTGTGATGATACAATATTCAACCATATTGCTCATTTGACCGGCCTGCAGGAATTATATCTGTCCGATACCAGGATTACGGACGAGGGGCTCGCTCTGTTGCGTCCCTTGGTGTCACTACAGCGTATTTCTATTTATCACACCGCTATTAGCGATAATGGCCTTATCTGTCTGGCACTGATTCCGGGATTGAAATGGTTTACCTGTAGTGGAACTGATGCCACAGAAGAGGGATTGAACATGTTCCGGAGAGTCATGCCCGGATGTAAAACCGTCAGTTTTAAATGGCGGTATTAAGGTTAAGGGAGAATTTATGTTACATATCGGGAATTATAACCAATTAGCAATAGACTACATCACAGCATCCGGCGCAGTTTTTAAGTCCGATGAGGGTGATGTTTTGCTCCCATTGCGGCTTGTTCCTGAAGGAGCGGAAGCGGGAACCGTGCTGAATGTTTTTATCTACGTGGATTCTGAAGGTCGTTTGACCGCCACAACCAAAAAACCCCGCGCCGTTGTAGGGGATTTCGCGTTATTAAAGGTCAAGGAGGCGACGACAGTCGGGTCGTTCCTCGATTGGGGTCTTGAAAAGGATCTCCTGCTGCCGTTTGGTGAACAGAATGAACCGGTCAGACGCGGAGATCAGGTGCTGGTTCGGGTATATCTGCACTCTACCGGCAGGATTGCGGCATCGGCAAAACTGGAGAAATTCATCAATCCGGTAGATGACAGCTTAACAGAGGGAGCAGAAGTTGATCTGCTGGTCTATGCCTGCACCGATCTGGGTGCCAAGGTGCTTATCAATAACAGCTTCGGCGGATTGATCTTTAATACAGAGTTTGTCGTCAAACCCTTCTGTGGTCAAAGCCTGCGTGGATATGTGAAGAAAATCAGGGATGATGGCAAGGTTGATGTCACATTACGCAAGGGGGGCGCTCAGGAAGCGGCAAAAGACCGTGAGACTATTCTGGCTGCGCTTACGGCCCACAGCGGCTTTCTCCCCTTGACTGACAAAAGTTCTCCCGAAGCAATTGCGGACCAACTTCGCTTGAGTAAAAAGAGTTTCAAAAAAGCGGTGGGTGGACTGTATAAAGAGGGAGC
>CAIRND010000383.1 GCA_903879825.1 uncultured Geobacteraceae bacterium | reverse complement strand
GCCTGCATGGTATCAGCAGAGGCCATCACCTGCGGCAGAAAATAAATTTTCCCGTCAAAACGCCGGCCCACCTCCTCCAAGCCCGGCAGGAAACCTTTGTTACTGATTTCCAGGGGGGCAAAACCTTCCGCAAGCGCCTGTTCCACCAAGGCAACGACACCATCACGGTCACCGCCAATAACCGCCTGCGACAGACGTTCCATAATTGTCCAGGCAGTAGCAACCGGCATTATTTGCTGAACAGGTGCCGTCTGTTGATCACGATAGGCTTCGATGTAGGAGGCAGCCTGATGATCACGATTAAGCAGTACCATTGCAGAACGCCAGGCATCCATCATCGGCTTATCTTTGGGATTGATAATGGCGGCATCCAGACCAGCCTCCATCGCCATCGCAAAAAACGTTGACGAGATGATGGGACGTTGTGGTAGCCCGAATGATATGTTACTGACACCCAATACGGTTGAAAGTCCCAGTTTTTGTTTGACCAGACGGATAGCACGAAGCGATTCAGTCGCCCGTTTTTGTTCAGCACTTACTGTCAGCGTCAGGCAATCAATAATGATATCGTAATCAGGGATTCCGATGCGGCGAGCTGCATTGCGAATACGGCGGGCAACGGCCACCCGCCCCTCTGCCGTCTCAGGAATACCTTTTTTGTCAAGCGCCAAACCGATTATGGCCGCACCGTATTTTTTTGCCAACGGCAATACGTACCTAAGACTTTTGGCTTCAGCGGAAACCGAATTAATCAAAACCTTGCCATCAGCCGCCTTGAGCCCGGCTTCCAGTGCAGCAGGACTTGAGGAATCAAGCACCAACGGCACGCTGACTGCGCCACTGGCACAGAAAACGGCACGCCCCATGGCTAACGGTTCATCAATACCTGGAGTTCCAACGTTGACATCAAGAAGCGTAGCACCAGACTGAACTTGCTCCAGCGCTTCACGGCGGATGTACGCAACTTTCCCCTCCTGAAGTTCGTTTGAGTAGACTTTTTTACCGGTCGGATTGATTCGTTCGCCAATAATAGCGGTCGCAGTACCAGCACCGACAGTTGCCCACCCTGAACGACTGGAGAGAAATGTCATCTGATTTCGCTTTGCGTCAGGAGCCCAGCTTTGCTGTTTTGATGCCAATGCCAACTTCATAACACGGATATGATCTGGCGTCGTGCCGCAGCAACCGCCGATAATGCGGACTCCCAGAGCAATCATCCGTTCATGATATGCAACCATCTCATCGGGAGTGCCGGGAAAGACGGTTCGGTCACCTATCAATTGCGGAAGACCGGCATTGGCCTGTGAGATCAGTGGAAGCCCAGTCACCTGGCGCATACGGCACAGGATGTCGTAAATGCCATCAACACCCAGACCACAATTGGAACCGACAATATCGGCCCCGGCGGCAGTCAGCGTGATAGCGGCTGATTCAGGGGGCGTTCCCAGAACGGAGCGGCCATTGTCATCGAAAGTCAGCATAGCAATGATCGGAATGGTGGCAGATACTTCCCGTATAGCTATGACTGCGGCACGGCACTCTTTGATATCAAGAAAAGTTTCAAGACTGATCAGGTCAGCACCGGCCGTGACAAGCGCCTCTGCCTGTTCATAAAAAGCCGCTTTCATCTGGTCGAAGGGAATTTCGCCAAGCGGCTCGACAAACTGGCCGGTCGGACCAATCGAAGCACCAACATAGGCGTTGGAGCCAGCGACCGAGCGTGCAATATCAACCGCCCGGGCATTGATCTCGGCCAAACGGTCTTCTAAGCCGTAATGCTCCAGCTTGAACCTGGATCCGCCAAAGGTATTGGTAATAATTATATCGGCGCCAGCCTGGATATAGTCGCGGTGAACCGAGGCAACAACGTCCGGCATGGTAAGATTAAGCTCCTCCGGTGACTGCCCCGGCTGTAGTCCTCGTTCCTGAAGCATCGTGCCCATAGCTCCATCAAGTATCAGCACCCGTTCTTTAATTGCTTCGCGAAATGACTTCATCGTACCGTTCCTCTACACTTATTTATTGTTTTGATTGTTTTTTTCATGTTCCAATGGGAGTGCCTGCTCCAGAGAATAGTCCGGCGGCAGCGGGTCCGATAGATCAAGGTGACGCAGGATGGCCTTGGTGTTGCCATCAACATTTAATTTGACTTTTTGTATCTGAGGAAAATTGGTTATAACCGTATTAACGACAGAATATACCGCCAGCATCTCGGCTGAACTACCCGGCAGCAGTGCATCTGCAAAGGCACGATTAAATTCAACCGTAGCCAAAACACCTTCCATACGCACCGCATCGACAGCGGCTCCCTCCGGTATCGTTTCGCCATATTCGCCAATCGGTCCGTTCAACAGTTCATCAAGGACACTTTTCAAGCAGGCGGTTTCACTTTCACAGGGATCAATCTCGCGTGCTTCCCGTACTAACTGAGTCCCTTCCAAAGCAAAAAAAAGCGTTACAGACCGATTTCCTTCTACGTTTTGTATGACCGGAGCAACCGGGACATCATGACTGGCACGATATTTTTGCCAGATCATGATACTGAAAAACAAAATAAAGACTAGAAACGGTATGAGTAAGCTGATTGTGATTTTTTTTCGGGGACGAGTTGCCATCAGAGAACACTCTCTTCTTCATCAAGGTTGACTTGGAACACGTCTCCCAGCTTCCCACCGAGAAAGCGATTACCTACCCGGACAAATCCAGCCGGAATGTCGCTGACATAATAATTATGATTTCCCTTTTCAGCCGGCGGGCGCAACAATCCCTTGCTCGCCAGAATTGCCGCCACGGTCCGCGCCGTTTCCTCAGCGGAATCCACTAGGATCACACCCGGTCCCATCACATCTGCTATCATGGATTTGAGCAGCGGGTAATGCGTACAGCCTAGTACCAGTGTATCAACGGCTGCTTCTTTCAATTCCTGGAGATATGCCTGTGCCGTTAGCCGTGCGACCTCATTGTCGGTCCACCCCTCTTCGGCCAAAGGCACAAACAGAGGGCAAGCGCGGGTCAAAACTTCGGCATCAGGTTTCAGGCGTTTAATCGCCCGGGTGTAGGCACTACTGCGAATGGTGCCGGCCGTTCCAATAACGCCAATCCTCCCGGAACGGGTCACTTCTATCGCCCGCCGCGCCCCCGGTTCAATAACTCCTACGACCGGAATCGACAATTGTCGCTTCAGAGTGGGCAACGCCACTGCCGAGACGGTATTACAGGCGACAACCAGCAACTTAATATCTCGTTTTACGAGGAATGACGCAATCTCTCCGGCATAACGCGTCACCGTTTCCGGCGACTTGGTACCATAAGGGACACGAGCCGTATCACCAAAGTAGAGTGTGTCCTCCTGAGGAAGCGCCTGCATGATCTCACGCAGCACCGTAAGGCCCCCCACTCCAGAATCAAATATGCCGATCGATTTCCATGTCACAAAAACTGTACCTCACGTAAAAATACCATCAAAAATTGTGAACTATATACTTTATGGTATCATTCAGGCAAGCCATTTACTGCAATATTTACATTGAAAATGATACCGCTCCACATAGTGCAGCGGATTGTTGTCTGTTGCGTAATAATTATGTTCAAACGGGCCGTAATACTGTAGTGTTACGGCCCTGTAAGTTACTTCATCAGGGGGTGTGTATGTATTCCATGGACAATGTCGGCAGAAACACCATTGCAATGGTTTTGGCAGGTGGAAAAGGAGAGCGCCTCAGTCCTCTGACTCTCCGTCGTGCCAAGCCGAGCGTCGCCTTTGGCGGAAAATACAAGATCATTGATTTTGTGTTAAGCAACCTGTTTAATTCCGGCATCAAAAAAGTTTATATTCTTACACAGTACCGCGCATATTCGCTGAACAAGCATATCCGTGAATCATGGGGTAAATGGACCGGCCTGGGTGAATTCTATGTGGCCATATCCCCCGAAACGAGCAGCGAAAGCGAAGAGTGGTTTAAGGGAACCGCCGACGCAATTCTTCAGTATCTACGCTTTGTTGAATCGTCTGATGCCGATTATGTTGCCATTTTTGGTGGTGACCATATCTACAAAATGGACATCACACAGATGATCAACGCACACCGCATGAATCGGGCCGACATCACTATTGCCGCCCTTGAAGTACCGGCAGAGGAAGCCACTCGCTTTGGTGTGTTTTCTGTGGATGATGATAACCGGGTAATGGCCTTTACTGAAAAGCCGGACGTCCCTGAGACAATCCCCGGGCGCAAGACCTGTTTTGCCTCAATGGGTAATTATATTTTTTCCACAAAAAAACTGATAGATGTTCTACTGGAAGGAAAAAAACAGTATGAAGATCTGGACTTCGGCAAACATGTCATCCCGATGATGCTGGCCGCTAAAGACCGGGTATTCGCCTACAACTTCAGCGACAATAACATACCCGGCATGCGGGCAGAAGAGCGTGGTTATTGGAAAGATGTCGGAACAATTGATTCCTATTATGAAGCAAACATGGATCTCATCAACGTCTCGCCACAGCTGAACCTGTACAACTACAAGTGGCCGATCCTAACCAATCAGGGCAATCTCCCACCAGCCAAGACCGTATTTGACGATGGTGACCGCCGGGGTGTAAACATTGATTCTTACGTGTGTGCCGGCTGCATCACCAGTGGCAGTACCGTAAGGCGCTCGATTCTCGGCCCGCTCTGCAAAGTGAACAGCTATAGCCTGGTAGAGGATTCCATCCTCTTTGAAGACGTCAACGTCGGACGCCACGTCAAAATCAGACGGGCAATTATAGACAAGGGAGTGGTAATAACCGATGGTTCAACAATCGGTTACGACACTGAAGCTGACTTGGCTAACGGTTACACCATCACCGAATCAGGCATTGTCGTTGTGCCGCGTAAAGACAGATAACAGATAGATACGTAAACACCGAGACAGTGAGCCACAAAAACTCTCACCGTCTCGGTGTTTTTAGTGCACCTTCAAAAGAACCTGCTACTTCAGCATCTCACCCACACATTCCAGTAACCACCTGTTTTCTTCATTGGTACGTACCGCAACTCTAAAAAACTGTTCCGTCAACCCCACAAAACTGGCGCAATCACGAATTACAATTCGTTTTGGGAGCAGACGTTCTTTAAGCTGGCAGGATGTCATACCTTCCGCAATCTCTATCAACAGATAATTCGTATGTGAGGAATGTACTTTGAGTTGGGAAAAGGGTTCCAGTCCATCAAGGAGCATCTGACGCTCCTGCTGTATATACTCCAGCGTTTTCTTATTATGGTGGACGTCTTGGAGAGCCGCAACACCGGCAACTAACGCCAGTGTATTGACGCTCCAGGGGCCACCCATCACGTCTAATCGTTCGGCAAGAGGCTCATTACTGATAGCATAGCCGAGGCGCAGACCGGGAATACCAAAGAATTTAGTCATTGAACGCAGTATGACGGCATTGTCGCAGGACACAATCATCTGCTTGGCTGACCCTTCCTCGCAAAAATCCATAAAAGCTTCATCAAGAATCAGAAACGTTCCAGCCGACACACAAAGTTGGTAGATTTTTTCGATTACCTCG
>CAIRND010000382.1 GCA_903879825.1 uncultured Geobacteraceae bacterium | reverse complement strand
TTCCAACGTTGTATCCGCCGAAATGGCATCCTCCACGTCCCTTTGGGCAACCTGAATTTCCGGTAGAACAGTGCTATTCCAGCTGTATCTTCCGGCGTTCGAGAGTATTCTCCGCTTGAGTGTACGGATCTTTTCGCCATGCTGACGTGTAATCCTCTGGTGCTCATGAGCGGTCTGCAGCGCGGCATGGTATTCGCCGCGAGCGATCTGCCGCTGAATCACGGCCGCCAAAGCGGTTTGAATGTCTCCGATTCCCTGAGTTAATGTTCCAAGGTAAAGCGTGAGACATGCGGCTGTCGGTCTAACGTAGATAGCGCCGCCACGGGCATATTCCTCCAGAAGTGCATGCTGAAACTCATAGAACTTGCCGGACTCCGTATCGAACATCATTTCGGTCTGGCTACCATGCTCTTTTCTGCAAAGAAGTTTGTCAACAACACCCTTGCCCCAGGCCTCGATATCCTCTGTTTCCGGGAGTTCCGTGATAGTTCTATCCGCAGTAAGCGCGGCAAATTGGCGTTTGAGATCCAAAGCGACACACGCCTCAAGATCCCTAACCGTCATATCACTTATTTCAATATCAAGAAGCCGAAGCGAATCAATCGCGTGACCAATTGCCCTAAGTCCGGTTGTGTGTGGGTCAATGTGTGAGAAAGGTGGCGTTGCAGTCTGCGCAACAATGGAGGCAATTGTGGAAAGAGTCGCAACCGTCTGAGATCGGTTCCTGAGCGCGGCTGCTTCTAACCGATCAAACTCATCGCGAGCATTAGCAACTTCTTCTTCAGTTGCATCCTGAGCTGACGGGTCTGAAACATCATCAAAATTGAAAAAAGTTTGTTTGTTTTGCATTCACACCTACCAAGAGGCGATTTTATTACGAATCAATCTTTTTTCCCGGCACCAGCTTCACCAGGCGATCAAAATCCGACTCATACTTACGATCATCAATCACACGAAATTTTGCAAACTCCTGTTCGGCATGAGCCTTGGCGACCTGAGCAGACACCTTTCCCGCATCATGTAAAATGTCACGGTCATTCAGAGTCAGAAAACCCTCCAGCTTGGTAATCCAGTCCTGCATTTTCATTGCAACCCGCCGCGTCGCCTGACCTTCGGCAAAGATCAGATACTGTTCCGCCAGATTATTCAGTGCTCGTAATTCCTCTTCATTCAGGTAGTTTTTGGCAATCAGCGTATCACTCTTGCGAATGCGCCCCCCCTCCCATGCGGTCAACCCCATGTTCGGTCGGCTGCTGTTGGCTCGTGATTGAATCAGTTCGGCAGCGGTCAGGCCATGGATTGCATAATGCACCTTGTTCTGCACAGTGGCAAAAAAATCCTGGGTAAGCGGGTGGTTGGGATCATAGTCAACGCTGGTGGCATAAATGTCGGTTATTTTTTGATAAAAGCGACGTTCGCTGGTGCGGATGTCTTGCAGGCGTTTTGTCAGCTCGTCGAAATAATCGTGACGTTTGCCGGGATTCTTCAGGCGTTCGTCATCCAGCACAAAGCCCTTGATGATGTACTCTTTCAGCTTGTCGCTGGCCCATTGGCGAAAACGCACACCCGCCTGGCTTCTAACCCGGTAGCCAAGCGCCAACACCATATCCAGGTTGTAATGTTCAACTTCACGAACAACTTCACGCTCGCCTTCCATTTGAACTGTTCGGTAAAACCGAACAGTTGCTTCCTTGTCCAGTTCGCCATCCTCAAAGATATGCTTGATATGTTCGCTGACGGTTCCCTTGGCCTTGCCGAACAGTTCGCCAAGCTGCTTCTGTGACAGCCAGAGAGTTTCAGCTTCCAGCATAACATCAATCTTGGTGCAGCCATCCTCGCTGCGGTAAATCAGGAATTGATCGGTTTCATTTTTCATAGGGCGGATCTCCGGCTTTTATAAATCTGATGAAAGCCTGTACTGGTGTGAAGCCTGGAAAAGCCGATTGGGACGTTGTACCAGCAGAGGTAGTCGTCTTCCAGCTTCGCCTCAAGCAGGCGTGCAAAGCGGCGCTCGCCGGGAGTGCCGAATTTGCAGGAGGTTATACTGGGGATTAGGGTGGACATGGGTTTGCCTTGGAATTTATGAAGATGGAGATGTGGCCACTTTGGCCTTCATTTACACTACACACGATTTCTAACGTAAATTTGAATGTCTGGTCTAAGGGATTTAAAATCCTCCAATTCCTGTTTGCTTATTGCTCCTACATCTAAGTTGACGCGCTTAAGTGAGGCGACTCGTGTCAAAGGCATGAGATTGGTAACCAGGGTTCTATCGATGTCCAAATGTTGAAGGGCAATCAATTGCGCTAGCGGACTAAGGTCAACTACCTTTGTCCCTGTTAAACTGAGTCGTTTAAGTGAATCCAACCCGACTAATGGCCCTAGATCCGAGATAGGCGTCCAATCTAAAACAAGACTTTCAAGAACTTTCAATCCGGAAAGTGGGCTTATATCGTTCACCTTCATCATGTACCAACAATTTAAATGTTTGAGTGAGACAAGCGTGGCTAGTGGGCGAAGATCGTTTACTTGTGTTCTACTTACATTTAAGCTCTGAAGCGATGTTAGCTCAGATAGAGGTGAAAGGTCTTTTACCCTTGATCCTCCGCAATATAACTGTTTGAGTGAGATCATTCCGGCAAGTGGACGAAGATCGTATACTGGAGTTTCATCCACATGAAGTACCTGCAATGATTTAAATATAGACAGCGGAGCAAGGTTATTCACCGCCGTTCCTCCCAAATAGAGGTATTGAAGAGAGGCCAAATCGTCCAATCTACTTATATCGTTAATAGCAGACGAAGACAGGGATAGTTGTTTAATTTGTTCTATATTCTGGAAAGGCCATGGGAGGCGTTCTTCAGGGAATAACTCGCAACATGCAAGAAGCCATTCATTGTTAACTTGAGATGAAGCGCCCGGAAGTCTGTAAATAGTTTTCAGGATTGTTTTTGCGCGAGGGCCATCAATTAGGCGAAGCAGTCGCAAGCAGCGGGCAACCATGTGACAATTCTGTACTGCCCACCAACGACCGTTCTCCAACGTTGTCGTTCCGTAAGACAGAATCCGTGGACCGAGCTGGGCAAGTGCCTCAACTTCGTTCATAGTTGTTGGCGGGAGAAGATGTTTCAGAAAGCTATCAATGGTGGCAGAAATATCTGACGCAAGTCTTTTCGCAGCAGCTCTGCAACGAACTAAAAAGAATTGGCGCGCTTTGCTGGTTGCAAGTATTTTTCGCTCATACTTTGTAAGGCTTCCAGTTTTTTTGGCTGAAGTAACACGGGTCAACAATTCGCCTACCAACCCAGTACTGAACGGTTCGGGCGCAAGGGCGAGGGCAAATAAAATAACAGGTTGCCAAGTCGGATCGTCGGCATGATCGGCTAGGATTTGCCAGTTCACCTCTTCTACCACACGACCCGCAGCAAGAAATTCTTTCAGAGTATTGTGGAGGAAGTCAATGCGATCATCACTTGCAGGCCGTAACAGTCCGCTGCGCTCAATTAATGCCTGCACAACTTCCGCAGCCTCATCCTTTGTCCGGCCAGGTGTTGAGCCAAGAGTTTCCGCCACCAAAGCCTCTGCAACTTTAATTTCGATTGATGAGTCGCCATGGCTCATCATGTGCCAGGCGAGTTCAGCCAAAAGTCCTTTCTTTTGTGGATATTGCAGTACCCGCCATGTAGATAAAAAATGTGCGTCGGTAAGTCCCAGAGTTTCTCGTTCCCGACGGTGTAAGAGCATGTTGCAAAGGGCTTCGGAAAGCTCCGCTGGTGTTTCAGGTAATTTCTCCTGGCGTTCTCGGTAGAGAGCACAGATCATTGCACAAAGCAATGGGTTGGTCGCTAATATTCCAAGCTCAGGCTGTCCCAGCAACTCGGCCTTCAATCGAGTTGCTGTCTGCATAAGATTCTCGCTAGGCCTGGGGCGTTGTTTCAATTCCAAGGCTGCAGAGCGATACCATTTATCAATAAACTCCTCCCGGTCTCTGCGGCTCATAGATTCAACATGTGCCTCAGTGAAGTTTAAACGGGACAACCAGCCAGGCTCCACCGCACCGGGTCTGGTTGTAATCACATAAATGCAATCTTTATAGGCTGTTATCAATTCACCGATCTCTTCAGCTAACTGTGCGCGTTGATCGCGGTGAATCTCATCAACCCCGTCAAACAATATAATAGCTTGTCCAGAATCAAGCACGTCAGTCATCCAGTTTGATGGGGCGGAAGGCAGATGCTTAGCTAGAAATTCAGGGAAGTCTTTTGCAGCAGGCAGTCTACCGGTTGGGCAATCTCGCAGCCGAATGAGAAGTGGGATTTTTTGGCGCCAAGCACCGTGCTTTCCCTGCAAATTGACATCATCGATGCTTTGGCCAGGCAAATTATTAAATTTATCCTGAACATCAGTAGTTGGTTCTCTATAAGCGGTGTCATTAAGAGTCTGCTGCGCTGCATGGATCGCGCACCACCGCATCAACGTACTCTTTCCAGCTCCAGCAGGGCCATTGATTAGTAAACGCCCTGTTCCTTCCGATATTTTGTCGAGAATGAATTCAATAGGGGCACTTATGTCGCTAGTAACATCTTGCGGTTCTACGCCATACTCTGAGTCGCCTTTTATTTTCAGCGTTTTAGTTTTACTTTTTGCGGGGGCGCAAATGTAAGAGGCTCCCTCATCCTCGTGCGCAAGGTTGAGTGAGACATATGCAACGGAAAGCTGATGGCGCTGGAGTTCTTTAGGAATGTCGCAACCGAACAATTCCAACACATCATGTTTTTCAATTACATGTTGGCAGTAGCGGCGAGTGTAATGTATCTCAGCCGACTCAGTCGAGTCGCCAGGTGCAGACAGCAAGTCATACTCAATAGGCACTTGTACTGCCACCCCATTCTCTGTTTTTTGTTCTGTATTTTTGATCCAAGGAAGATGCGGAAGCGGCCACAGGCCATCCTCTGTCTTGTCCGCAATGTTACGTGGTATCCATCCACGTCCAGTTGAATCCCACTGGCGTAACCGAACACTGCCTTGTTGTGAATCCAAGTCAATCTGACCAAAACTGTAGCCATTGGCCATCCAAGAAGATTCGTAACAAGCACTCGCTGAAAGCACTAAACGGCCGTCGCAGTCAGGTTCCACCCATTCTTGATGTTCATGACCGTGCAATAAAACAGCGAACTCCTTTCGGAGATGAAGCTTGGCGGCAGGATCTTCATGAACTGTGAACCAGTTACTTGGGTGATGTATAAGCGCAAACTCAAAGTCCACCGGTCCCATGCGTTCTTTTACCTGTTGAATCTGCCAATTAGCCCCGAACCAGATCTTTGCTTTATCGTCTTTGTTTGCACAGGACCAAGCAGAGTTAAGCCCTGCAATACCAACTCGAATTCCATGCATTTCGCGAGCATCGCCCCAGATAAGATGAGGATCGTCAGGTTTAAGGTGGAGCAGACCATAAGTAGTAAGAAAGTTGCGGTAATTAGTCAGCCTATCCATGCAGTTACGCCACTGTTTCCCACCATCTTGCATCACAGCTAGAATCTCGGGGAGTTTACGGTCGGAATGGCGCAGCCATTCGGTTTGATCGATTGTAACTTCACCTCTGTCCACGTCATGATTTCCTGGGACTAAGTAAAGATCACGAATTGGAATTGCGGGTTTAAAGGCAGTGCGGACTGCATTAAGGAAGTTGCCGGCAAGTTGATACTGGTTTGCCATATTCTCTTTTTCGCCCACACCGAAAGCCACATCACCAGTAAAAAAAATAAAATCAGGTCGAAGTCCTTGTTCTTTTTGCATTTTTTCTAAATCGCTCACAAGTTTTTTGGTGATTTCTCGGGAGTCCCAGTCTGTACGACTACGAGCATGTAAATCTGAAAGGTGAAGCCATGTTATGGTGCGTGACATAAGACGTCCTTTATATGTAATGACTTATTTATTGAAAGAAAAACGGGACACTAGCCCATTTATTCAAAGTGCCGCCATTCATAATTCACCTTCAGCGACTTGTTCAAAACAGAATCCCAGCGTAACAATTTTTCCTTCTGCAACCGCCCGACAATGATCCCCGGTGCTATTTCCAATTTGTCGGCTAGCTCTCGGATTGCCGCTTCCGTTTTCGGCATGCCGGTCAGCACTTTGGCGGCCTGTTGCGGAATCAGCCAATCCCTGGCAAATTCGTTCGCCTCGTTTTCATGATCATTACCGAGTGCCCCCTCCATTTCGATGAAGCGCAGGCGCTTGCCGTGACGGAGCAAATGCCCGGCTTCGTGAAAGAACGAAAACCAGAAATGATCGTTGGTCTTGTGCCGGAGACTCAGCATCAGCAGGAGTACGTCCAGAGGGACGCTGTTATCTATTTATCTATTGAAAAAATTAGGCCGAATTCCTGACACCCTACATTCACCCCCCACTCACCCCGCCCCCCGCAACAACCCATCCTATCCAAACTACAAAACCAACCTTTTCCGTATGTTACCAATGGCGAAAAGTGATTTTAATTGAATAATAGCCATCTTATTGAGCTGCATCAGCCGTTCACTCGGGATCATACCCTGATGCACCAACATTGCGTTGATACTCTCAAGATTCGAGAGCACCACCAACTGTTCAATTGTGGCATAGTCCCTGATATTTCCCTGTAGTTCCGGATTATTGTCCCGCCATTCTTTCGCTGTCATGCCGAAAAGAGCCATATTCAAGAGATCAGCTTCCGAGGCATACACACAATTTATTTTTGACTTAGACAGTTCTACGGGAATCAGATGTTCCTGTATTGCATCGGTATGAATTCGATAATTGATTTTTGCAAGGGTTCTCTGAATATTCCAACCGAGATTGAGACGGTTGTTTTCCTCTTCTTTG
>CAIRND010000381.1 GCA_903879825.1 uncultured Geobacteraceae bacterium | reverse complement strand
GAAAAACGGGCAATACTCATCAAATTGGCGATCAGTTCTCCAAATTCATTCTGCTGATCTTCGCTCATCTTTTTTTCAAATGACTTCATGGCGCTTGCAGTATCGGAACATTGCCGTGAAAGTTTCCGAATCTCCTGGGCAACCACACCAAACCCACCAGCAGATATCCGCATTCTGACGGCCTTTTCAACAGCTCCGCCAGCCAGCGTTCCGGTTTCCTTGGCAATGCCGTCAATTTCGTTAGCTATTGATGTAGTATCCTCTGCTGCGCCACTAATATCGTTCATCGAACTAACCATGCGGAGCATGGACTCCTTTGCTTTCAAAATGGCGTCAGTTGCAATCTTTGCGTTGCCGTGTGCCGCTGAAGTGCTTTTGGAACTATGACCGGCACTCTCAGAAAGAGAGGCAAGGCTCATGGATGCCTCGTTAAGTTGCACACTCTGCTCCTCGGCCCCCTTGGCAACGACTGAACTGATACGTGTGATCTGTTTGCCAACATCTGAGACAAGTCCAACCGTCTCGGATAGATGAGAAATTGATTCATGTAGCGACTCCGCGGTCATGTTCATAGCTTTTCTGATGGTAGCATGCTCACCCCGATATTTGCCGTTCATTCGTGCCTTCAGATCATAGTGAGCAAGCCGATCAAGAACAGCACCAGCTTCGTTGATCGGGGCTATTACTGCATCTAAAGCAGTATTCATTCCTCCGATCAACTCTTTCCAAATCCCTTCGTAATCCCAGTCATTACCACGAGTTTTAAGCTTACCCTGACTGATGCTACTAATGAGGTGTTCTGTCTCACCATGCATTCCGTAGAGTATGGCCAGCAATGAATTAATGGCCTGCTTGATTTTGTTGTATTCGCCTTGGTAGTCGTCAATCACAAACGGTGGGAGCTTACCATGAGCAATTTCCTCCAGAGCACTCCCGGCAAGTCGCATCGGCGAGACCAGAGCATCTATCATAACATTGATAAGGCAGATGGTTTCAGCGTCTTGTCCCGTCAAGGCACCGACTTCACCTCTGGAATCGAGCTGCCCATTAACCATTGCTTCAGATAACAGTTTCACTACATCGTGCACTGATGTGCTCATTATTGCCCCCTTGCTACCATCTCTGTTATCGTTGTAACCGCAGTATCGATGGCATCCTGAACGCCACTCGTCATAAACTCTCTGGTGCGGTCAAAACAACACCCTTCAATACCGACCAGAGTTATTCGCTCCGGCATTGTTCCCGGGTAAAGAATAGTCCCTATCTCGATGGTCTCACGCAACCCCAGACCGTGTGAGGAAATGGCGCTACTACTCCGGGGCAAAGCATCCCACGGAATGACATGTATCATCCCCGGCAGTGTGCCGAACTGGACGGCGTCAACAACTATCATGTCAGTTTCACCATTAAGCAGCGGCAGCATATCTATTCCACCGACACTGCAATATTCCAGGCGTGCGCTGCAGCCTGCAAGTCGGTTGTATATCTCAAAGCCGACCGCATCATCTGCAATCAACTCGTTGCCGATGCAGATGATTATTGTACTTGGGTCTGTAGTAGGCACTCATCCCCCACGGAGACGATCGTTGATTTGACCGGCCTGCACAACAGCCCGTTTACAATACCATCAAAATAGGAATGAAACAGACGGCAGAGTGCACCACCGGTCTCGATATTGCGTAGTGTACACATTTCTCTAATAATGCAGGATTTGAACAGAAGACCGTCGTCATCAAGGGCAAAGCTAAACCCGGCATGCATCTGCTTACTTAACACAGCAATGACATCTTGCAGCGTTGGGTCATCCAGGCTGATCGGTAGCTTACTGGCAGTATCACGACCAGCAATCCTGCCTACCGGTGCCGTATTGCCCCCCATGATGTTGTCAATTGTACAGGCAAAGGCATCCAGCAGGAAGGCAACTTCAACGGTGGCCTTTTGATAGTCTTCCGGCGAGAGGTCCAGAATATAGGTTGAGTCTGTCGAGTTCATAGGAATTTACCCATCCTTTGGCAGAATTCAGCATCACGATAGAAGTTTTTTACGGCATGATAATCTGTGTGACTTATGGCATTGGAAGGGCAGATGTAGGTACAGGACAGGCATGCGATGCAATCCTCGGCATGTTTGACGACACAGAGGCGCTTTTCCGCATCTAGTTCAAAAACCTTGGTAGGGCAAATATCTATACAAAGTTCGCACCCCCGGCATGATTGCTCGTGAACAGTTATCTCAAGAGACATGTTACTTACCTCCGAATGGTCTTGACGGTTTTGCCACCACGGGTAATGGCTATTTCCAGCGGCATCCGTCCAACTGCGTGTGTGGCGCAGGAAAGACAGGGATCATAGCAGCGGATACTGAACTCGACCGCATTTAGAAGGGCGGTGTCATCCGATTTGCCAATGACATGTGACTGCGCAGCCTGTTCAATGGATCGGTTGATAATGGCATAGTTCTGCTGGGTCGCCACGATGAGGTTGGCAGCACGAACGATTCCTTTTTCGTCGATTTCGTAGTCATGAATCAGCGTTCCGCGCGGTGCTTCAACATGACCGACACCTCTGCCGCCTTTAAATGATACCGGTACCCTGGTTTCACCCCAGACAAACGGGTCATTGATAATTTCATCGGCTCGTTCAATTGCCCAGATAGTTTCAACCAGTTTGGCATATGTTTGGAATACGGTCAGGTGGCAGGGACTACCGCCAAGTTTAGCGAATTCAGCACACTCGGCATCAGCCAGTTCCGTACCAAAACGCCGTACCGCGTTCATTCGCGCCATGGGGCCGACGCGATATTCATGGAGACCATCCAGTTTGAAGTGTACTTTTTTCATGTACGACCATTCGACAACTGACTCGATCAGATATTTATCATAATCTTCAACACCGAATTCTATTTTAGTCGCGCCGGTTTCGTCAATCGCGCGCAACTGCCCTTCAATCAGGGAAATCCGATCATTGAGAACAGTCCCCAACCCCCATGAAGGAGCTACCCAGTCGTGGAGCATGGCAGGGTGTTTGTCCAACGCATTCAGCAGCAATCCTTTAACTGCCGGCACAACCGTGGGCAGCAATCCGCGAGCTTCGTTAATCCATTCCTGGATAATTTTCTTTTTTTCCTGATCAAGAACAAAGGTGATGCCGCCGGCAACAGAGGTAACCGGATGGGTTCCCCGCCCACCAACCATTTCGTTGATCTTCTGACCTATTGTTCGAAGGCGCAGGGCAATTCTGGCAAGCTCCGGGTTCGCCTGGACGATGCCGACAACATTCCTGACCGCCGGATCTGCGTCCAGCCCCATCACCAGGTCAGGTCCCTGAAGAACAAAGATGGACAGGCTGTGAGAATGAATAATATGTCCCATGTACATCAATTCCCTTAATAGCATGGCTGCCGGAGGGGCTTTGACGCCGGCTGCATAGTCAAGAGCATTGGAAGCTGCTATGTGATGGGCAGTCGGACAGACCCCGCAGATACGCGCGGTGATGTGTGGCATACGGTCGGCTTCCATGCCGATCAGAATTTTTTCAAATCCGCGTAATTCATTGACCACAAGACCGGCGTTTTCAAGTTGGCCGTCGTCATTCAGATTGATGAATACCTTGGCGTGCCCCTCTATCCTGGTGACTGGATCGATTCTGATGGTTTTTTTCATGCCTCTCCTCCCGCTTCGAAATCAGCGTTCTCATCCTCAATCCATTTTTTAATATGGAAAGTCGGCTTGTTGCCGATCATTGAGGTAGCCATGGTGTAGGAATAATGGGACTTGGATGCCCGTTCCAGCGAAACAACAATTTTGTCACGGTCTATTTTGGTCAGGCGTGACATTCGATCGGCAATTTCCGTTCTGATGTCACGGTTCGGCTCCGTCAGGATCTGCAT